>CAYOKU010000013.1:0-38874 GCA_964404645.1 uncultured Alistipes sp. | reverse complement strand
GGGAAATAACATTCTGAACGTGTTTTAAGCCATTTAACCAAACAATCGCCGTCCATAGACTTTCACTTTATAGAAAATACGCCCAAAAATCGCCTCGAATTTACACCTATATATTATATATAGCGTTAAAAGGCGTAAAATAGAAATTACAATTCGTCACAATAATTTGGATTATTAAAAAAAATACGTTATATTTGCTGCTGATGATTATTAAAGGAGATATACACAACATAGCCGTCGGGGATTGCAACAGCAATGCTCCGCTTATTTGTGTCTATACCCTTACGACTACCACAACTACCACCACAACCCCTGTGGGGGTGTAGTTGTTATTATCCGTCAGCACGGTATCGTGCACTTTTCGGCCAAGGCTGCCGGAGCGGACTCTGAAACAAGTCGTAATATCAATCAAAAAAAATCCAAAATGAAACATATTGAAGTGTTCGCACCGGCTACGGTGGCGAACTTAGGGTGCGGTTTCGATGTAATGGGACTGGCTCTCGAAGGTGTTGGTGATCGCATACGCATCTGCGTAGAATCAGGCAATGGACTGATTATAAAGAATAAAAGCGACAAGAAATTACCCGAAAATATTGAAGAAAATGTCATCACGCCGGCGATCCGCGCACTCATCAAGGCATTTGGTCGACCGATGCACGTCGAGATCACGCTACTGGACAAAATCACCCCGGGTAGCGGAATCGGGTCAAGTGCCGCCTCATCCGCAGCGGCCGTCTACGGTTTGAACGAACTACTCAATCGCCCATTTACGGGGGAGCAATTGGTGGAGTTCGCAATGCAAGGCGAAGCCCTGATCGGCGGCACGGAACACGCCGACAACGCTGCTCCGGCAATCTTGGGAGGCGTAGTACTTATTCGCAGCTATCACCCATTCGATCTGATACGACTCTCCGCCCCTGAACGGTTTTACTATGCTGTGGCGCACCCCGATCTGGTTGTTTGCACCAAAGATGCACGAGAAGTTCTTCCGCAGGCTATTCCGCTGGCAGATGCCATAACACAATGGGGAAATGTGGGAGGTTTAGTCGCCGGATTTGCGCTTGGCGATGTCGGATTGATCGGTCGCGCGATGCGCGATGTGGTGGCAGAACCTTATCGCAAACAATTCATTCCCGAATATGACCGGCTGCGAGCCGCTGTGCTGGCCGAAGGGGCTCTGGCAATGAATATTGCGGGATCGGGTCCATCAGTCTTCGCATTGGCCGAAGACGAAGAGACCGCCCAACGCGCCGCTCGCAAAATGAGACATCATTTCGAATCACAACAGATCGCCTGCGATACCTACGCCGGTCGCGTATCGAACCGCGGAGCACGTATTGTCGAACCTAAAAATTAAGACCATGAACTATTATAGCACCAGAGACCCACAACGCAAATCCCCTTACACGCTGCGTGAGGCGGCCTTTGCCGGATTAGCCCCCGATGGCGGACTGTTTGTCCCCGAAAAGATACCACAAGCCAATCTTGAAAAAACTCGCGACCTCGCCGCCGAATCCTACGGAGCAATGGCGGCTTATCTGGCCGAACTCTTTTTCGGAGATGAGTTTGCACCGGAACAGCTCCGAAGCACATTAGAAGATATTTATGACTTTCCGGTTCCACTTCGCATGGTCGGAAACAGACACTTTACGTTAGAGCTATTCCACGGCCCAACCTGCGCTTTCAAAGATTTTGGGGCTCGATTTATGGGCAAAATGGTTGCGCTACTCAACAACGACCCACACAAAATGGTAGTACTCGCAGCCACATCGGGCGACACGGGGAGCGCGGTGGCACACGGATTTTACGCGATAGAGGGGATTGAAGTCGTATTACTCTACCCCAAAGGTCGCATCAGTCGTTTGCAGGAGTTGCAGATGACCACACTTGGTGGCAATATTCATCCGGTTGCGGTGGAAGGGTCGTTCGACGATTGTCAACGCATTGTCAAAGAGTTGTTTGCCGACAAACTGTTTCGCAGCCATACCCGCATCACTTCGGCGAATTCGATCAACCTGCTGCGCTGGATTCCACAGGCATTTTACTACTTCTATGGATACTTTCAATGGCAGCAAGCCACGGGCAACAGCCGCCCCGTAATTGTCGTACCAAGCGGTAATTACGGAAATTTGGCAGCCGGCATGTTGGCTCAACGCATGGGGCTACCGGTAGAGAGGTTCATCGCCGCATCGAATCGCAACGATGTGATACCGGAGTTTCTCGACACGGGTATATACCGCCCCCGCGAGTCGATACAGACTCTGGCCAATGCCATGGATGTAGGAGCTCCAAGTAATTTCGAACGTATGATGTGGCTCTGTGCCGACAAGCCGGATCTCCTACGCCAAGAACTGAGTGGATTTCGATGTGACGATGCCATGATTCGACGAACAATCGACTCATTGCACGAACATGCAGGTTACCTCTCCGATCCGCATAGTGCGATCGGATACGCCGCAATTGCCTCATGCGGCAAAAGCGGATTTTACCTATCAACCGCTCATCCCGCCAAATTCGGAGAGGTAATCGCACCAATTACGGGATACTCCGTCAAACTACCCCGACAACTCTCCGAGTTGGCCGCAAAACCTTCGACCACAACCCAACGAAAAGCAGATAAAGCATCAATCCAATCATTCATCGAAGAGTTATAGCCCATCGAGAGGTAATAGAGCAGGTATTCTGTAAAAATATTAATAAATTATTTGGAATTTTAAATAATAAGCACTATTTTTACAAACAGTTAATGAGAGAATCATGAAAATTATGGTGAATATGCTACTACTCGGTCATCTTCTAAAACAGCAGTGTTTGGAAGCGGATCAGCGCGTGTAGTAATCACCACAAAAACAATAAAGACTACAACGAATCCTTCCCCTTCCCAAAAGGTGTGAAGGATTTTTTTTGCAATCATAATAAACCAAACAAGTATGGATAACAGGTTATACATCTTCGACACAACACTGCGCGATGGCGAACAAGTCCCCGGATGCCAATTGAACACCGTGGAAAAAATACAGGTAGCCCGTGCCCTCGAAACGCTGGGAGTCGATGTGATTGAGGCCGGTTTTCCGGTTTCAAGCCCGGGTGATTTCAACTCCGTGATCGAAATTTCGAAAGCCGTTACATGGCCAACCATCTGCGCCTTGACTCGCGCCGTACAAAAAGATATTGACGTGGCGGCCGAAGCGTTGCAATATGCCAAACGCAAACGAATTCACACCGGCATCGGAACCTCGGATCCGCACATTCAATACAAATTCAATTCAAATCGCGAGGAGATCATAGAGCGGGCCGTTGCGGCTGTCAAGTACGCCAAACGCTATGTCGAAGATGTAGAGTTCTACGCCGAAGATGCCGGCCGCACCGAAAACGAATATCTGGCTCGTGTGGTCGAGGCGGTCATCAAAGCCGGAGCCACGGTTGTCAACATTCCCGACACGACAGGTTACTGCCTGCCCTCAGAGTATGGCGCAAAGATCAAATACCTGATTGACAACGTTCCGAATATCGACCGAGCGATCCTCTCAACTCATTGCCACAATGATCTGGGCATGGCTACGGCCAATACAATCGCAGGCATTCTCGACGGAGCGCGGCAAGTCGAGGTGACGATCAACGGCATCGGCGAACGCGCCGGAAATACCTCGCTCGAAGAGATCGCCATGATCGTCAAATGCCACAATAACATTGGAGTCGAAACCAACATCAACACCCAGAAGATCTACCCCACAAGCCGTCTGGTATCGAGTTTGATGAATATGCCCGTACAGCCAAACAAGGCTATTGTCGGGCGCAACGCATTCGCCCATTCATCGGGAATTCATCAAGACGGAGTTTTGAAAAACATCCAAACCTATGAGATTATCGACCCCAAAGAGGTAGGCATCGAGGAAAATTCGATCGTGCTGACCGCTCGTAGCGGCCACGCCGCACTCAAACACCGGCTCTCGGTGTTGGGCGTAGAGCTGACCTCGGAGCGATTGGACGAGGTCTACGAAGCCTTTTTACGTTTGGCCGACAAGAAAAAGGAGATTCACGACGACGATATTTTGGTATTGGCCGGAGCCGACCGCGCCGCCAACCGGAATATCAAGATGGACTATCTGCAAGTGACCAGCGGGGTCGGGGTTCGCTCGGTAGCCAGTCTGGGGTTACAGATCGCCGGAGAACGCTTTGAGGCAGCTGCATCAGGCAATGGGCCTGTGGATGCAGCGATCAATGCGCTGAAAAAAATTATCAATCGAAAAATGACGCTCAAAGAGTTTACCATTCAGGCGATCAGTAAGGGAAGTGACGACATGGGCAAAGTTCACATGCAGGTCGAATACGACAAAAATCTCTACTATGGATTTGCCGCCAACACCGATATCATTGCCGCCAGCGTCGAGGCCTACATCGACTGTATCAACAAGTTCAAGAAATAGAGGAGATGAATACATTATTCGACAAAATCTGGGATGCACACATTGTCACCACGATCGACACACAGACCCAACTCTATATCGACCGTCTTTACTGCCACGAGGTCACCAGTCCGCAAGCATTCGATGGTTTGCGCACACGCGGATTACGCTGTTTCCGTCCGGAACGAATCGTCTGCATGCCCGACCACAACACGCCGACACTCGATCAGGATAGGCCGATTGCCGATCCCATATCACGCACGCAGGTCGAAACGCTGGCACACAACGCCGCCGAATTCGGATTGACCCACTTCGGGATGATGCACCCCAAAAATGGAATCATCCATGTTGTCGGTCCCGAACGGGGATTGACGCTACCGGGGATGACGATCGTCTGTGGTGATTCACACACATCGACACACGGGGCTGTGGGAGCCGTAGCATTCGGCATCGGAACCAGTGAGGTCGAGATGGTTATGGCCTCGCAATGTATTCTGCAAACCAAGCCCCGAAGCATGCGGATCACGGTGGATGGCTCACTGCAAAAGGGGGTTACCGCCAAAGATGTCGCGTTATACATCATCTCACAGATGACTACCGGCGGGGCTACCGGTTATTTTGTAGAGTATGCCGGCGAAGCAATCCGCTCGCTCAGTATGGAGGGGCGACTGACTCTTTGCAACTTGTCGATCGAAATGGGGGCACGAGGTGGTATGATCGCCCCCGATGAGGTGACATTCGACTACCTCAAAGGGCGTGAATACGCACCACAAGGGGCCGCATGGGATGCCGCCGTTGTCTATTGGCGCACATTGCGCAGCGCAGAGGATGCCATCTTCGACAAAGAGATTCGATTCCGCGCCGAGGATATTGAGCCAATGATCACCTACGGCACGAATCCGGGAATGGGATTCGGCATCACACAAACCATACCCAGCAGCGATTCGCTCTCCGATGCGGGGCGAGCCTCCTACGAAAAATCGCTGGCTTACATGGGATTTCACAGCGGAGAACGGCTGTTGGGTAAAGAGGTTGATTACGTTTTTTTAGGATCGTGCACCAACGGACGTATTGAGGATTTCCGAGCCTTCGCATCACTGGTCGAGGGGCGGCACAAGGCGGATCATATCACCGCGTGGCTCGTTCCGGGCTCTTGGGAGGTTGATCGGCAGATTCGCGCCGAAAAATTGGATCAGATATTATCAGCCGCCGGATTCGAATTGCGCCAACCGGGCTGTTCGGCCTGTTTGGCGATGAACGATGATAAGATTCCGGCCGGCAAGTATTGCATAGCCACCTCGAATCGCAATTTCGAAGGTCGTCAGGGAGCCGGCGCACGCACCCTGCTGGCCAGCCCGCTGGTTGCTGCGGCGGCTGCCATCACAGGCACTATTACCGATCCACGCACCTGGATGAAAAACGAAAAACTATGAAAAAACAGTTTCAGATTTTAACCTCTACCTGCATACCGTTGCCGTTAGAGAATATCGACACCGATCAGATCATTCCGGCCCGCTTTCTCAAATCGACCACCCGCAAAGGATTCGGACAGAACCTATTCCGCGATTGGCGTTACGACAAGCAGGATCAACCGATCGACTCGTTCGTGCTCAACAATCCGATATACGGCGGAGAGATACTTGTTGCCGGCAAGAACTTCGGTTCGGGCAGTAGTCGCGAACATGCCGCATGGGCGATCGCCGACTATGGGCTGCGTGTGGTCATATCGAGTTTTTTTGCCGATATTTTTCGGAACAATGCGCTAAATAATTTTGTGTTGCCAGTGGTCGTATCGCCCGATTTTCTGGAAACTCTTTTCAACTCGATCAAAGCCGATCCGGCAACGGTGGTCGTAGTTGATCTACCGGCACAGCGTGTCACCAATCGCGCCACGGGGAAGAGCGAACATTTCGAGATCGGTGCATACAAAAAACACTGTTTGGAACAGGGGCTTGATGATGTAGACTACCTGCTTTCGAACCGCGACAAAATCGAACAATGGGAGGCAAAAACACAGTCCCAAAATCAATAGATCAGACGATGAAATTCAATCTTGCAGTACTTCCGGGCGATGGTATCGGTCCGGAGATCATGGAGCAGGCAATGAAGGCGGTGAATGCCGTCTGCCGCAAATTCGGACATGAACTCAATGCCCAATATGCCGTATGCGGAGCGCACGCGATAGATACCGTTGGAGATCCCTACCCCGACACGACCCACGAACTCTGCATGCGTAGCGATGCGGTGCTGTTCGGTGCTGTGGGTGATCCACGTTTCGACAACAATCCGGCAGCGAAGGTTCGTCCCGAACAGGGGTTATTGGCGATGCGTAAGCGGTTAGGGCTGTATGCCAACATTCGCCCTGTCACCACCTTCGAATCGCTCATCCACAAATCACCGCTGCGCACGGAGCTGGTACGCGGTAGCGATTTCATGTGCATACGCGAACTCACAGGAGGACTCTACTTCGGTCGTCCGCAAGGGCGCAGCGAGGATGGAGATACGGCATACGACACCTGTGTCTATTCGCGCGGAGAGATCACAAGAATTTTGCGGCTGGCCTTCGAATATGCCCGCAAACGCCGCCGCAAACTCACCGTAGTGGACAAGGCAAATGTGTTGGCAACCTCGCGCCTATGGCGTGAAGTCGCGCGCGAGATGGCACCCGAATACCCCGACATCGCTACCGAATATATGTTTGTCGACAACGCCGCCATGCGGATGATCCAATACCCGAAAGATTTCGATGTATTGGTCACCGAGAACATGTTCGGCGACATTCTCACCGATGAGGGCTCGGTAATCACCGGTTCTATGGGGCTGCTCCCATCGGCCTCAATCGGCATCCATACTTCGGTTTTCGAACCAATCCACGGATCCTATCCGCAAGCCGCCGGTAAAAATACAGCCAATCCGTTAGCAACGATTTTAAGTGCTGCGATGATGTTCGAATACGCCTTTTCGCTACCGGACGAGGGGTTGGCAATCCGCCGCGCAGTTGATGCATCAATCGAAGCATTGATTCGCACCGAAGATATTCAAATCGAGGGTAAGCAATCGTTCACTACCTCCGAAGTCGGCGATTGGATCGAACGATACATCTGTGCGCAATAAAGATCGACTACACAAAAGCGGCAACCCATTCCAAAAGAGGTTGCCGCTTTATGTATTCAATACGAACGATCTCTACCGGTCGCTGTCGCGACTCATACCTTCACCACCAAAAGTTCATCCCATTGAGTCGTATATCGCGGCGAAAGATACTCGTGGTTATTCCGAATCTCGGCCGATCCTTGCGAACCAAGCTTTACGGTTGCTCGTCCCAATCGGCTATTCAACAGATCGACCGTCTGCATCAATGCCTGATGTTTCTGCCGATCAAGCGGATCAAACATCGAACGCTGCACTCCGTCACAAGGCTGAATATCCGACAAGATAACACCGGCCTTTTTGTATCCGAACCCTCGACGGTAAAGCTCTCGAAACGCCGTTGCGGCCGCTTGTGCCAACTCCAACGAGCTGTCGGTTGGCGTAACAAACTGTATCAAACGACCTTCACGGTGTTGCGGTTGATCTTCGCGATGCGCATTGGTAAGGATAAAGAGTTGCATCTGTCCCGCCACCGAATGCTGTTTGCGCAACTTTTCGGCAGCCATCGCCACAAAGTTTGAGATCGACTCACGCAACGGTTCGGGTTCCCGAATCTCCCGAGCAAACGAACGTGACACCATGATCGACTGTTTATCCGGCGGTGTATGGCCGAATTCAATGCAGGAACGACCCTGCAACTCATACCAAGTGCGTAGCCCCGTAATCCCCATGCGGGCTCGCACCCACTCTTCCGACATGTTGCAAAATTGAGCAGCGGTCTGCGCACCGGCCAACCGCAGCATCTCGCGCAATCGGCGGCCAATGCCCCACACATCACCAATTTCAAAACGAGCAAGCACCTTCTGCACATCCTCATCGCGATACATCAGGCAACACCCCTCCAATTTAGGGTAACGTTTACACAAGCGGCTCGCAATTTTGGCTAACGTTTTGGTGGGAGCAATGCCGATACTGACCGGAATTCCCGTATTGCGTTGCACGGTACGCGCCAAGTTTCGTCCAAAGAGAGACATTTCATTCCGGTCCATCCCACTCATATCCAAAAAAGCCTCATCAATTGAGTAGATTTCGACCGATGGAAGATGTTGTCGCAAAGTGGCCATTACACGCTGCGACATATCGCCATATAGCTGGTAGTTACTCGAATGCACAGCTACTCGATAGCGGCGAATAAGCTCTTGAATCTGATATAGGGGCTGTCCCATGCGAATACCGAGTGCCTTCGCCTCATTCGAACGCGAAATGACACAGCCATCGTTGTTCGAGAGCACCACCACCGGCCGGCCGACCAACGAAGGGTCAAACACCCGTTCGCAAGAGACAAAAAAGTTATTGCAATCGCACAGCCCGAACATCTTTTCAAAAGTTAAGTCATCCTGCACAAAATTATGCAAAATGTGCGACAATGCGAAATTGTGCCCTCTATTTCACCTCCAATGCACGCTCGATCCGATCGGCCATATAGCGACAAAAATGGCGCGTTGCTGCCACCGGTGCCGTTGTCGCACCACGGTTGTACATCGTCTTCATATGGAGCAGCATCTCATAATAGAGATGTTCGCGGTAGGTCGGAATTACCCGCGGAGCCTGATAGTCATAAGCTGCCGACAGATCTCCTTCGCGCGGTTGCAAAGGTTGAGCTATCGAAAAATCAACCTGCCGAATCTCCTGCGACAATGCAGCGACTCCGCCCCGTACATTCAGGGAGTTTTGGCCGGAGAGCGATTCGGCATTTTTCTCTTTGATCTTCATCTCCTTGACTACAACTTGAAGCAATCCTCGTTGCAAGGTACAAAGATAATCGGACATCGGTTCACGCGAACGAAGTGCTTGTTCGAAATAGGCGACCAGATCATCACTCATATCCATAGACGTATAAGGTTCATCCGCCTTGGCAACAGCCAGATCGAGCGACATCATCTTTTGAAGCAGTGCTTTCACGATGCGAAGCTGCAAGCCTTCACTTGCCTGTATTCGATCGAAGATATTTTCCGAGACTTTTTGCCGATCTGCCCACGACAAATCGGTAGCCAGATCGAGTACTTCGCGCAAAGCCCTTCGCTGCATCTCACGCGGAACAGCAACATAAGCCGCTTGTGTAGAGGTTCCATAGACCGGGTGGTAGTAGACACCACCAATATACCGCAGCAACTGCGATGACAAGCGGTGAAGGCGCGAGACCATATCCAGAAACAACTCTTCGCGCAATTTATAGTCACCATCCTGCACCGCGAGCCAACCGTTGCCGGTTCGCGCCACATATTTCAGATTGGTGAGTTGATAAGCCACACTCTTAAACAGATCATCGCCCAAATCCTCGGCTCCTATGCGCGGATCGTACTTTCCGGCCTCATACGGAGCATAAAAATAGCGTGGATCGCCCTCTTTTCCATGCAACAAGCTGTCGAGTGCAGCGCGTTCCTGCTGGGGCGTTTTCGCATGCGGCACAGACTTATAGAGCCACTCCACAACCAGATAATCATAAACACCGAGTGTATCGGATATCAACTTTACACCCAACTCTTTATCACCCATCTGCGCAACAAGATTGCAACAAACATCATCGGTTATGGAGGCCGAGATACCATATTGCCGCGTAAAGGTCGGAGAACGCAGCGAGTCGGTCGGATAGGCCGATGATGCAGCGTAATTAGGCATAACACCGAGCGAAGCACCGATGCGCCGTGCGATTTGAGCAGTCAACACCGCAGCCACTTGCTGTTCGGGGGCATACAACGTGCGCACCTCCGGTTCGGCCGCAGCCATACCGAGCATCAATTGTCGCCGAACGGTGGCAGCATAGTTAAACGGCACGAGTAAGGTCGTCCCCAAAATCTCACCGCTACGTGGATCGAAACGCGACTCAGTATGGATTTCGGTGTTGGAAGTTGCCACTCGACGCACACAATTGCGATATTGATCATCGTCCACCATCTCCCAATCGGGACGGTACGAACTCACTTGAATCACATTTCGGTAGCCCAACTTTTCGAAGGCGGCATTCCACATCAGGATACCACGCTTAATCGCTTGATAATAGAGCGGTTCGAAGGTATTATCCACATAAAAAACGATGGGTTGCACAACCCCTTTCTCATCAACAATCGACCTACGACAGGCATAATATTCGTTTTTTGCCTCCTGCTGTTTCTCCGAAAATTGGGTAATACGTTTTCCACACAACCCGATGCGCCGATCACAAACTCTCAACGGAGGGGTCTGGTCGGACACGACACGAATCGTCCGGCTGGTCACAATCGACTGTGGTTTATCCTTCCACAGATCAAACATGCCCAAAAAACTGACAGTCATGCCATACGAGAGTTCACTCAACACCGAGATACTCTGCTCACCGGCAAAAATATCGGTCATGATTGACTTTTTTTTCTGGTATTCGGCTTTGGAGGTCGTCCATCCCCCAAACGTGTTCCCTCCGGCGGCATCAATGGGGCGTAAAGCCGCCACGTCATCAAGAAAGAGCGGCGTTACATTAACCATTGCGGCTTTGTTGTCGGGTGTGCGAGCCTCAACCGTATAGACGGCAGCAATCGGATCTATATTACTCTGCGCCACAGCCTCACTCATGCGCTCATCACCCTCGGTCAATACAACCGGTGCAAGTTCGCGCAAACAGAGCAACGTATCAATCGCTCCATTACTGAATTTGACCACATAGGGCGGAATGGGATGCTGTCCAACCAATCCGTCTCCCGCATCTCCCGTGCGCTCGATTCGTGTGGTAATCATCATTTTGCGTTCAAGCAGCGAATCGGGCATTTCGAGATACAACTGATCATCGATCAGATGAAAAGCCAATCCTCCGCTGCGAACCGATCTGACCTGCTTATTTTTAACCAGCCGATCATAGGCAATCTCCTTTTTAGTGAAATAGACCACCTTCGGCCGCTTTCGATCGTGTTTTTTGGTACGGACTTTGGTTTTTGCAAGGGAATCCGGGTTTGCGGTTTGTCCGAAAAGTGATTCGGCCGACAACAGAAATATTCCCGTCAACAGCAGGAGCATCCATATTTTCAGAGAGTTCATCATAGCCGGAGATTTTAGTTTTTCAACGCCTTGTCAATATTCCGCAGAAGCAGGTTGTAATGCAGTCGAGTTTCGCCCGAAGCCGACGGAATTTTCGAGCGGAGCAACGCACGCAATTTCATCACTGCGGCATAATCTTCGGCCTCGGTATTGGGAAGCACAAAATAGCCCACCTGCGGTGCACCATACCCCATCCACGGACGGTATGACGCCCTATGCGCAGCATAGAATGCTTCGTAGGGATCAGCCTCATACGTGCGCCCTTCACTCAGCATCTTTGTGCGATCAGCATACTCTTCCAAAAAGGCCGGAACTGGTAATAGACCCTCCTCCGATACGATTTTTCGGGTATCTTGGGCACCCGTTCCGGTATAGGGTAATCCAGCCGACAAACTCAAACTACGGACATATTCGCGTTGGAGCATCATCTCGACAGAGGTCAACTTACGACCTTTGAGCGTAGATTCCCAGATAAAATCAAAAACATCTTTGCGGCACTCCTCCGGCGTATAGGCCAGCGTATCGGCCAACCGTGCGCTCACCGCCACCCGCGATGGAGCCACCGTGGCGATCGTCACCAACGATCCTAACACAGCTTCGGAGGGGGAGCCCAACAGCGGCAGATTTCGCAACAACGTGGGGTTATCGAGCCACGCGAGATCTTTGAGCTGAGCAAGGATGAAATGGAGAGCCTCGCGTTGACGTTCACGCGGCACGCTACGAAAAGCATCAACCGGATCTCCTTCTCGTTTCTCGGCGAAATAGATACCGCCAATGTTCGCCAACACATGATTCAGGTAGCGAACATATTGGCTGACAATCTCTTTGTAGAGTGTATTTCGCTGCGAAAAATCGCGATCTTCCGCCCCGATCCAACTATTCATGTTCTCCAACACATATTTCAGATTGGCAATTCCATACGACGAAGCCTTCATGGCGTTATCGCCCAAATCCTCCGACTGCGAACGCGGATCATACGGCCGACCAAACTGCTGCTTTCCGTAACGATAGACCGAATCAACGGCAGCATCGGTAATCCATTGCGAGGTAGTTTCATACTCCTCTTTGGCCGATCTGACTCCCCAGACCGGTGTATAAAGCCATTTCACGGCGTAATAATCGTATATACCGAAGCGCGGAGGCGTAAGCTTCACTCCGCGTTCGACGTCACCGGGCTGCGCCACGTAGTTGAATCGCGCATAATCCATGATCGAAGTGGTCGTACCGTATTGAGTCGTAAAGGTCGGAGAACGCAACGAATCGACCGGAATCACCGCCGAGGCACTCATGTTGTGCATATAGCCCAGACAATGACCCACTTCGTGGGCAATGATATAGCGCAAACCATCACCGATTACCTCCTCAGGAAGGGTAACGGCACGCACGCGCGGGTCGGCCGCTGCGGTCTGCACAAAAAGCCAATTATTGAGCAACTTGATGACATCGTGATAGACATAGACCGAAGCATTGAGAATCTCGCCGCTGCGCGGATCAACCCATGATGGCCCCATGGCATTGGCAATCGCAATGGGTGCATAACGGATGCAGGAGTATTTGATGTTATCGGGATCGAACGCCGGATCATCCGTTGGATAGGGTTTGGCTACAATTGCATTTTTGAAGCCGATCCGCTCGAACGGTTCCTGCCATTGATTGACAGCCTCGAAGATATACTTTCGCCACATGGGAGGAAAAGCATCGTCAATATAGAAAACAATCGGCTGTTTGGGCTCAACCAACTCACCACGGCGATATGCCGCTAAATTCGAAGGTTCCAACCGCCACCGATTTGCATAATAGAGAACCTTTGCCCGTTGTTCACGTTCGCTGAAAAGCACTTTACCGGTCGGGAAGACCGACATCCGGCTATCGGTCAATCGCGGACGGTAGGCTTGACGCGGCAGCAAAACCAACGATCGGGTCATCAAGGCGGTCAAAGGTCGGTCTTTGACCAATACGGTTTCGCCGCGACTGAGCGTAAAGGTGTAACTCAGCGTACTGCGAATCACCACATTGTCGCGAAAAGCTTTAAACCCTTCGAGCATCGACCGCTCTTTCTGAAACTTCTTTTTAAGCATCGGCGGCCCGTAGAGTCCGTATTGCGAAAATGGAGACATCTGTTCAACATCACCCACAAAAAATGCCGTCATGTCGGCCACAACTGCCGTGCTGTCGCGATTGTAGGCCTCAATCTTATAGTTGCCCAAAATCGGATCGGCCGTATTAAGTTTCACAGCATCGACCAATGTGGGCGATGCACCCAACTCATCGGTCACATGTTCAGAGTTGACCAAGCGCAACTGCACGTAGAGTTCATTGCGCGTGAAGACCACATGCAACGGTTCACCCGACTTTGAGCCGATTGTTGCCGCCGCATTGTCCGACACCTCGGAGATGGTCGAACCCAGCAGCATCTCACGACCGAAGAGCGAATCGGGAATCTCGACATAGAGTACGCCATTGAGATCGTGCAGGTAGAACATCCCCTTGGCCTGCGGATGTTTCGCCTTGAAAAGTTTGTTATAATCACCCTTTTGAGGCTTCTCCACAGCCGCCTCCTTCTCTTTTAAGATGAAAGAGGGAACCGGCGGTTTTTTCGCGATGGCCGTTGTGGTCGCAAAGCAAATCAGCAATATAATAAGTAGTCGCGTCATAGATTATCTCTGTTACGGTTACGCCGAAAGGTCGGCTTCGGTTAATCGTTCAAAAAATTAAAAGTAGAGACCGGTTGGAGTCACCTCTAAAATCCGTCCCATGCCATCGAATGCGAGTTCGTGAGCGGCATCCAATTGGCCGCTGCCGAAATTGATCTGGGGTATGACATGTAATTTGTCGTTTTTGCCATCTTTGGAGGTAACCACCACCACCGCACGGCAATTCCAATCGAGTGTACCGTATGGGCCCCAACTCTCCATGGCAAAAAGACCTTGCAGATAGAGCCGCGCGATGGTGATCTTTTCACCGACGGGTGGCGTATAGACAGGTTTCGGATCAAAAATAACAGCCCCCGCCTCAAAGATCACTTTGTAGATTCCATCTGCCGAAGCGATGTAAAGAATCGGTTCAAGACGCGAAAAGAAGATCGATACGGCATCTCGGATGTAGTTGTTGGCGGCGGCCGGAATCGAGTAGATCAATTTAGGTTTAGGGCCACTATTATTCGACACAAACTCGAAGGTATAGAGTTTGTATTTTCCATCGCCATCACCACCCTTCTCGTCGAGCATCAGCATCGTATGCGAAGCTCCGTTAACGCTCAATCCACCGGCAACACTACTCAAATTGGGGGCATCGCCCGGATTAAATGCTCCGGAAAGAGCCGTCGTGCAGTACGAAAAATCAGCATTGCGACCATAACAGAATTTACCCTTGGACTTATCGTAGAAAATCGTACTTGGCCGCAGCGTACTCCCTGGCGTGGAGTGAGTCGAGAGAACCAGATTATCTACCTTCATGCCGACACTACTCGGCACGGGAAGCGAAATCTGGTTGTAACTCAGCGGCGATTCGTAAATATCACCATCGTTCAGCATCAAGGTGCATTGGTACGTGCTCCGCAATTGTTGCACATTTAATCGCTTGGGCATAGAGACGAATACATCGTTCACATGGCTCATGATTTTATAATCGCCCGTACCGATTCGCAGCAAATCATCGGCAGTAGCCACCCACAACATATTGATACCTCCCGTCTTGGCATAGGCATAAAGCATCTGTTTCACCAGCGTAGGGAGCGGTTTTTCGTTATGGGTTTTTATCAGATCCTTGGCAATCTTACCCGTTTCCGGGCCTGCATATTGTTTGGTCAGTTTCGGATGCGCGATCAAGGCCAAATCGGAGGTCACGCCATCAAGAGTATAGGCTACGGCAATACCCTCACCGAATTCGGCCGTCACGAAGAGTTTCCATTTGTATTGATAGAAAAGTTGAGTGGTCGGATCGGTTACCGTCAACACAAACCAGTAACCGGAAGAGGAGACCGGCATCGGAATCACCCCGTGAAAATCGTGCGAAGTACCCAACTCAATAGCTTCGGAGTCATTTTCCGTTTTGCAGACACTCCACAAGTATGTAAGACCTTCGGGATTCACCTTTCCATCCCGAACGATACGTACTCCGGTGACATCGAGCTGTTTCCCCTGCACCACCGCAAGTTCGGTGGCAATCGCCTCCGGCACAATGAACTCGACCGGTGCAATGACCTTATCGGGCAATGTACTTTTGTCGTCATAACATCCGGCGAGGAACATTGTCCAACTCGCCAACAACAGATATATGGTGTATTTTTTCATAGTATGCAACGAATTAACGGATTTACTTCATTCTGATTTGCACCTCTTTTCCCTTCATCATTCCCCCTTCGTGAATGATCTTTTTGCCGGGATTGGCCGCCTTCCATGCATCGTACCACGCTTGTGTCTTTTCACGCCATGCCGCAAGGTAGTTTGAGTAATCGGGGCCATATTTGGGAATCTCCGTCCACCCGAATGCATCGAGCAGCAGTTGATGTGCAGCTTGACTATATGCCTCAGGAGATTTGCTGGTTGCCGAGAGATCCGAGGCAATGAACGCATTGTAGGTAGTCCACTGCAAGGGTAACGAGGGTCGATCCAGCATATTATGCCACGAAACATTGGCTTTTAGGTAATACCACACCCCGACACCGAGATCGGGTGAGGCGGTCAACCGAAGCATCAACGTCTGTTGCCCCGTATCGAGATCCGGGCTCTTTTTCACTTTGATCCGGATCGCACCGTAGGTTTCACCGGCGGGAATCGTTGCGCTGACGAGCGAGTATTGATCGGCTTTGGCCGTTGTCCCCTCCGTGAGCACACGGAATCCGATCTGTCGATCATGCCCGACGGCCGCACCAAGTAGTTTGACACTAACCGACACCACCATTTCGGTGGTTCCGGCCGGTTGTTTTTTGAACGTCTGCGAAACATAGAACGTACTGTCCGAATTGGAATAACCCGGATGTTCGGTCTGCTCGGCAGAGGTGATTCCGGGGAAGCTGACCCGTCCTTGCGACATATCATAACGCATCGGTTCAACCTCTTCGCAAGCCGATAACCAGGTAGCGGCCCCTATTATGATATATATCCACTTTTTCATACTTTTCATCTTTTAAACATACTACTGTACACGTCCCGACTGCAACTCAAAGCTCGGATAGGGCAACATATAAACGGCATCGGTAATTGCCGCATCAGCACTCATCACATCTTCTTGACGGGGCAGCTTGTTATAACCCAATCGTTTGTAGAAATAGAAAAGAACCCCTTCGCAGATAAACTCCTTGCGATACTCTTTTTCGATCTCGCTCTTCAACCCCGTTTCATCGAGTGCGGGATCGAGTTGCGTGTAGACAGCTCGTGCCGTGCGCACACGATCAAGCATGTCGCGCGCCTTCTCCGCACTCTTATCGGCTCCCGATGCGTAACACTCGGCAGCGATGTAGTAAAGTTCCGAGATGCGAATCAGCGGCACGAGATCTTTGTAGGTGTAATCGGTTCCGTTTGAGGTCTGCTGGTAGAGTTTCGATGGTGTTTTCGTACCACTCGATGAAGAGGAGAGGTTATGGTAGAGTTGTTTGTAACGGCAATCGGTAATGCCGACCGTTTTGATTTCGAACAACTCATCAGCCTTGGCATTTTTGATACGCAATGCCCTGAATTTACTATCATCGGCGGTAAATTCACGCGCCAGAAAACCTCCTGTTTTCAGTTGCAGATCCTTCACGTTTAGTGCAAAAAGGTGTTCACTGGGAAAACACATCTCGTTGGTATTCGTTTTATCGGCAGCAGTAAACGTCCGCCATTTCGCCGGCACGCCGAACGTAGCCACGGCCGTATTATCAATGACATCAAGCGCGGTCTGCAAAGCCAAATGACGGCTCTCGGCACTCCCTTCCCACATATAGACACGTGCCAACAATGCTTTGACGGCAAAATAGTTGAGATGTTGGCTGCGGGCATCATAAAATCCATCGGCGTTGGCCTCGTAGTAAATATTCTTCGGATAGAGTCCGCATACCGGGTCAATTTCAAGCAACCGCAACGCTTCGGTAAGATCCGCAACGAGGTTGCGAATCGTCTGACGATAACTCAACTGTGGAGACATCTCTTTGTTGACGGTCGTCACATAAGGGATGGTATTGCGCTTTTCAAGGTCGGCACGTCCGGCTAAATTACTACATCCAAAGAGTCGCATCAGGTCAAAATGTAGATAGGCTCGTACAGCCAGCAATTCGCCCTTGATGATTCGGTAGTTGATCGAATCGAGCGATTCGCGTTTGCGATCGATGTAATCGAGAGCCTCGTTGGCATTGACGATAACGGCATAGGAACTTTCCCAGATGCGCTCGATACGATTGACCGATTTGGTGGCTGTATAGTTATACCGATCAAACGAATAGTCGTCAGCCGCTGCATTGCTACGGGGGTCATACTGACGACCCAGCATTTCGATCGCATGCCACGAGAGATTTTGACCATAGAGATCGGCTTTGGTCATTGCCAGATAACAACCAATAAGTGTCTGTTGAAACCCCTCGACCGTTGAGTAGTGCTCTTCGGCACGAATCTGCGAAGAGGGAACCACATCGAGCCAACGCTCGCAAGAGACCACGACCAAAGCCGCAGCCGAGAGAATAATCTGTAATATACTCTTTTTCATAATGGATCGAATTAAAAGGTTGCTGTCAATGAGAATGACATGGAACGCGCAAAGGGATAGGTTGTTCCACGTTCGATGCGGATAGTCGAGAGCGTAGCGATGTTGTTCATGTAGAACGCCGCTTTCAATCGTTTGAGACGAAGTTTACGAATCCAATTGGGTCTGAATTCATAGTACAAACTCAACGATGAGAGGGTCAACTCGTTATTATCCTGCACAAACCGCGTTGTTGCACGGGTTTTCTCGGTAAATGATTTTCCGTTCTCATCGGTAAATGTTCCCAATTTTTTAAACATGGTATTTTGTCCGGGAGCTTGCCAACGACCATAGAGCACTCGCCGATCGACATTGTAGTGAATATCAACATTCTCCACTTTATTGACCAATGTGGTGTTATAGCGTTGCCCCCCACCGAGGAACGTACAAGTGGCACTCAACCCAATTCCATTATATTCCACCGTGAAACCGAAATTTCCTCGATATTTGGGATCACTGATTCCGGCTACGATCTGATCGCGGGCATCGTATTCGTAGGTGAGCGAACCATCTTTTTTGAGGTAAATTTCTCGACCCGACGTAGGATCTATACCCAACGACGGAACCGCCCAGATTGCATTCATCGGCATCCCATCCTGATAGATCAGCACGGGATTGGAGTTGGTGCGATCCTGCGCTTGCGCCAACATCTTTGCGTTGTAGGCTTTCAGGCTCTTCGATAGGCTGACAATGATATTTTTGTTATAGGCTACCGACCCGAATAGGTTGAAAAAGCCCTGTTTCCCCTGCCAGAGCGTATAGCTCAAACGAGCCTCAATGCCTCGATTTCGAACCTTGCCCAGATTATCTTTAACTTTACCGAAACCCGTAGAGGTAGGAATAGCGACATCGGTCAACATATTCTCGGTCACTGAATTGTAATAATCAAGCGAGATCGTAGCACGATGGATCATAATGTCGGCTCCCACGTTATAGTCCATCCGCTGTTCCCATTTCAACGCCGGGTTGGGCATCTTCGCAAGATACGAACCGGTCTGTCCATGGTAGGTTGCATCGGTATAGTAGAGATAGGTAGCCAACACCTCGTTGGTGTCGTAATTCTGATTTCCGGTCAAACCGGCCGAAGCACGAACCTTAAATTGGCGCAACAACGTCTGATCGCGCATAAAAGGTTCGTTGTGAAGGTTCCACGCCACGCCTGCACTCCACGCCGACGACCAACGTTTATCGGCTCCATAGAGCGAAGAGGCACTCTCACGAAAGGTCAGATCGACATTGTAGCGATCATCATAGCTATACGAGAAGGTTCCCAAAAAACTCAACTCGCGGGTAATCGACGAGATCCCTCTGGGAGTCTTACCCTCGGCATATTGACGCGCAAAGGTGATGTCGGCCGTCTGGCTGTTGGGAAATCCTTCGGCAAAGTGTTGATAGGCTTTGTAGGAGTTTTCGGCGATCTTTCCACCCAAGTTACCATAGAGGGCGTGTTTACCCCACTGCTTGGAGTAGTTGGCATAGAGTTCACCCGAAAGATCACTGCTCTTCCCGTTATCGAGTTGATACGACCCTTTGCGTAACGCAGCGGCAGCAGATTTATAAGCCGAGCCGGAGAATTTCGAGTGTCGCGCCGGATAAAACTCATCGGCATCGCTGCGCTTGACATCCACACCGATGCGAGCTGTCAGTTTCAACGCCTCGGTTGCCTGCCATTCGATGTAGAAGTTATTCGTGACGTTGGTATAGGTCTCTTTGTCGAGTGTGCCGAGTGTCGCATCATACATCGGGTTCGCCACATCTTTATATGCCCATCGTGCCGTCTGTCCGGTTTCAGGGTCAATCGCACGCCAATAGGGATTCATCATGGCATAGTCGGAGAATTGCCCCCACGGCGAGTCCTCGCTTTGTGTATCGGTAACACTCAATATATTACGGAAAACAAAATTTTTCTTTCGGAATGCAAGATTCACATTTCCCGAAAGCACCGTGCGCTTGGAACCTTTCATCACGCCGGCGGTATTATTGTAGGAAAAATCGACTACCGCACGCAAAGCCCGACTATCGCCCAACTCTAACGACAACGTATGTTTATGGCCGACACCCGTGCGCAACGGTTTAGCGAGCCAATAGGTGTCAAGCCCACCAAGGATCTCGGCTCTAAGAGCATTATAGGCTTTGTTCAGATCGACTTGCGACGAAGGATTCGGCGAGGTGTAAACCCCTTCGATCCGCTCGGCTTCGAGTTTCTCCCAGGCATTGCATAGGTTGTAACTCGACAAATCGGGCATCGACACATCAACGCTCCCCGTATAGGTAACCAACTGCTGGTTGCCTTCGAGTCGTTTGGTTTCAATGACAATCACGCCATTGGCCGCCTTTGAACCATAGAGAGCTTTGGCCGCCGCATCTTTGAGAATAGTCAAACTTTCGATGCGGGTCATATCCATGTCCATAACCTTTTCGGCCTTTGTTTCAAATCCATCCAAAATAAAAAGGGGCTGATTGGGCCGGTTCTGGTAATTACCTTTCACCGAGGCTCCGGAGACTTCGGAGGGAAAGGTCGTGATACCGCGCATCTGCATATCGGGCAACGTATTGGGGTCAGAACCCATGAGCGTATTCTCCATAATATAGAGCGAAGGCTCAATGTTTTTCAAACTTTCGAAAACGTTGCGATTGCTGACACGTTCGAGTTGGGTCGAGGTAATCGTAGCCGCCGAGCCCGTGTAGCTCTCTTTCTTGCGAACAAAGATACCCGTCACAACCACATCTTCGATCTCATGCTCATCCTGCACCAATCGAACCAACTTCACCTGCGAAACGGAAAGCGTCTGCGAAACATAGCCGAGATAGGAGAAGACCAGCGTGTTGTAGCCATCGGGCACTTTAACCGAAAAACCGCCATCGCTCTCCGAAACCACTCCTTTGCTCAACCCCTTGATAAGAATGCTCACACCGACCAACGGCACACCCCCCGTATCGACCACACGACCCGTAACAATTCTGTCGGGAGCCTTTTGGGGTTGAGCATCGGCCTCCCGTCGCCGAATGACGATCGTTTTGTCGGCAATCGTATAGGCCAGCGAGGTGTTGCGAAGAGCCTCATCAAGCACCTCTTCGATCGGCACATTTTTTTTGCGAAATGTGATGCCGCCGACTCCTTGCACAAATTCGCTGTTGTAGAGTACATAATATCCGGTCTGCCGCTTGATCTGTTGCAGCACTTCGGATAACGTTGCGTTGTCAAACGACACGGATATCACCTCCTTACGCTGTTGAAAAGAGTCATCGGCCCTCACCGGCAACGGAATGCTCCATACACAGATGATCAACATTCCGACAAACACAGCAAGCCAAGACCTGCGATGATGTTCAAAAAAAAGACGTTTACTCATAAAGGGTTAGGTTTAATGAAACGTATAAATCACATTCGCAACGCGGTCGGCTCCACCTTCATTTTTTCTATTTAGCCTCCGTTGCGACTTATATATATAATAATCTTCTGATCATGCACCTCGGTACGAATCTGGTTAGTGCGTTCGAGCAATCGCGCCATCTCGGCAAAAGTTTCGTACCGTTTAACTACCCCCGTATAACGCACTTGTTCGAGGTCAACTCCCTGTGCTACGATCTCGACATTGTACCAACGTGATAACTTCCGGCAAATCGAGGCGACGGTTTCATCGTTGAATGCAAATTCGCCATGCACCCATGCAGCATACTCTTCCGCCGAAACCTCTCTTAAATCGAAAATCGCACCATCGCGCTCAACCCGCGCCTGCTGTCCGGGTTCGAGCATCACCTGCCGTCGGCCACTTTTCACCTCGACACTACCACGAAGGAGCGTAGTTTCGATCGTTGCATCATCGGCATACGCCGATAGGTTGAATGCCGTACCATAGACACTCACCGCAACCGTATCGGCATGAACCACAAAACGCCGCGAGGGGTCGTGTGCGACTTCAAAATAGGCCTCTCCGCTAATTGTCACCTCGCGCAGCCCCTTGTCGAACCGAACCGGAAAGACAAGGCTCGATTCCGAATTAAGCCAGACACGTGTTCCATCGGAAAGCTGCAACGAAAACTCCCGACCGCGCGGCACGAAGACCGTATTAAGGATCGCACTTTCGCTCTCTGTCGATGCTTTGTCGTAGGCCAATTCTCGACCATCAATTGCAATTCTACTTCCGTCCTGCTCGACCAATGTCCGTGATCCGGCCGTTTCGAGCGACACTTGACGACCCGATGAAAGTGTCAGTACGGCTCCTCGCTCACCCGGCATCAGTTGTTCGATAAAGGCCTCATCGGCCTCGTTTGCGGCATGCTGCTCATATCCCCACCAAACTCCGCCACCCAATATCAGGGTGATGACGGCCGCCACGGCACATTTTCGAACCACATGAAACCGCTCGCGCCATTGTCGGTGGCGAACCTCCCTGCGAATATTCGCCCAAACTCGCGATTGATCATAACAATACAAGTGGCCTAACAACGTCAATTGATCGGCCGACTCTTCCAGCAAATCGAACAACTCTCGATTTTGCGGCGCGGCTGTCAACCACTCTTCGAGAATCCTACGCTCGGTCGGCGTAATCGTACCTTCGATATGCGCTCTGAGAATCTCTTGAATCTGATTTTCCAAACTCATGGTCTATAAGATCGGCTTTTTTAGAATAAGACGACAAAAAAGTTGGCCGTACATACAAGCACGGCCAACTTTTTATCATAAAAATAGTAACTATCTAAAACAGAGCACCTAAAAACAGGGATAATTTACGCAGTGTTTTGTAAGAACGAGCCATATGGGTTTTGATCGTATGCAATGAAACAGAGAGCAGCCGAGCAGTTTCAACGTAACTTTTATGCTCGATACAGATCATTCGAAAGATTCTCCGGCCTTGTTCGGGCAGCTCTTCAATGCGGCGATAGAGAGCTCCAATCTGCTCGATGTAGGCTTGTTCCTCGGCCGGAGATCGCTCTTCGGAGGGAAGTTGCATCAACTCCGCACCGTAGATGTCGCAACGCCGATTTTTCATCCGCCGGCGCAAAGAATCAATCGCTGCATTCCGCACACAACGATAGAGATAACTCTCCACCTGGTTAATTTTTGTAAAATCGGTATCGAGCAACGTAATAAAAACCTCTTGCACCAAATCTTCGGCTTCGGGAACCGACCCAAGCAGACGCTCCGCATAGAGGACTGCGGGACGAAAATGTTGCTGAAACAACTTTTCATACGCGGGTGTGATTCGGGTCTTCATCTCTTTATCGCTGCCAAAGCAGGATTGGTTATGGCACAAAGATAGCCTTTTGTCGCATCCCCTGCAACAAATCGGACTATTTTGTCGACCTTTTGAACAGCAAAAGCAGCATATGTCGAAAAATGTAGATATGCGCTAAAACGAATCCGATCAATACCAAACCGGCAATCTCATGAATCTCACCAAGGATATGCGAATGATATGCGGCCGCCTTCATTATACCGGTCACGGCAACGATCAGGAAACACAACAGCAACAGACCGTGCACGGTCGTTCGGAGAAAATTACCCATACTCAAATCTTTTTAATCAGATAACGCACCACGCCCCAGATCATAAAATCGTTGTCGGCCGTAACACGAATCGGTTTGTATTTTTTATTTGCCGGCACCAGTAAAGCATGATCACCCTGATCAGAAAAACGTTTGAGTGTAAACTCTCCGTCGATGTAACAGACCGCCAAACAACCGTCATAAGGCTCCGTGCTCTTGTCAATAACCAGCAGATCGCCATCATCAACCCCGGCATCAATCATGGATTCGCCACTCACACGCGCAAAGAACGTAGAGGCAGGATTGCGGATCAATTCGCGGTTCAGATCGAGCTTCAACGACATATAATCATCGGCCGGCGAGGGAAAACCGGCCGACACGCCCGTGTCGGAGAGCGGCAGTTCGGCAACACTTTCGGTCGATGCCGAATAGAGCGTCAGATCATCCATATTTTTCTCCATACCGCAAAGATACGCTACGAATCTCAAAAAACAGCCTGCAAAATAGATGCAAAATTCAAAAAAAACGTATCTTTGAATTCGTATTTGCAAAATCAAAAAACGCAACGCCCATGAAAGGTATCGTATTAGCCGGAGGATCAGGCACTCGCCTCTATCCGATCACCAAAGGTGTCAGCAAACAACTGCTGCCGATCTACGACAAACCGATGGTCTACTACCCCATTTCGGTGTTGATGCTGGCCGGCATTCGCGAGATTCTGATTATCTCGACCCCCGATGATCTACCCTCGTTCCAGCGATTGTTGGGCGATGGCTCAGATTACGGCGTGCGATTCGAATATGCCGAGCAACCCTCTCCCGATGGATTGGCGCAGGCCTTTCTGATCGGCGAATCGTTTATTGGCAACGACTCGGTTTGTCTGGTATTGGGCGATAATATTTTTTACGGAGCCGGATTTACCGGCATGCTGCGCGATGCCGTCCTGACGGCCGAACAACAGCAAAAAGCTACCGTTTTCGGCTATCGGGTCGATGATCCGGAACGCTACGGTGTGGCGGAGTTTGATGCGGCGGGCAACTGTCTGTCGATCGAAGAGAAACCGGCACATCCGAAGTCGAATTATGCGGTTGTAGGGCTCTATTTCTATCCGAACAAAGTGGTTGAAGTGGCCAAAGGGATCACCTCCTCGGCTCGCGGAGAGTTGGAGATCACCTCGGTCAATCAGCAGTTTTTGGAGGGGGGCGAATTGAAGGTACAGACCTTGCAACGCGGATTCGCGTGGCTCGACACCGGCACACACGACTCGCTGGCCGAGGCTTCGATCTTTGTCGAAGTGATCGAGAAACGGCAGGGTTTGAAGATCGCCTGTCTGGAAGGAATCGCCTACCGCAACGGCTGGATTGATGGCCAACGGTTGAGCCAGATCGCACGCCCGATGTTGAAAAATCACTACGGACAGTATCTGATGAAACTGCTCGATGAATCAAAATAAGATGCAGGTAATAAAAACAGCCATTGAGGGTGTGGTGATTCTCGAACCCACACTCCACGGCGATGAACGAGGTTATTTTTTCGAAAGTTACAACCAAGCCGATTTCGACAGGGGCGTTCGTCCCGTGCACTTTGTGCAGGACAACGAATCGCGTTCGCGTTACGGTGTATTACGCGGATTACACTTTCAGCGCGGCCGCAATGCTCAATCGAAGTTAGTGCGCGTGGTCGAAGGTCGTGTGTTGGATGTGGCGGTCGATATTCGGCTCGGCTCTCCGACTTTCGGACAACACGTCGCCGTTGAACTAACTGCCGAAAATCATCGGCAACTCTTCATTCCGCGCGGTTTTGCCCACGGTTATTCGGTATTGAGCCCCACCGCTCTGTTTCAATACAAATGCGACAACCTCTATGCTCCCCATTCCGAAGGAGCTATTGCGTGGAACGATCCTGCGATCGGCATTGACTGGCAACTGCCAGCCGAAGCGGTCATCCTTTCCGAAAAAGATCGGCATCACCCCTTGTTGCAGGATGCCGCAGAACTTCTCTATGACTATAAAACCGATTACTATGCTTAATATATTGGTCACAGGTGCGAACGGACAGTTGGGCAATGAAATGCGCCGGTTGGGAGCGATTTCACCCAACACATATCACTTCACCGATGTCGCCGAATTGGACATTACCGACTCTGCGGCTGTATTGACAGCCGTAAAAACGGTCCGAGCCGATGTTATCGTTAACTGTGCCGCCTACACCCAAGTCGATAAGGCCGAGGAGGACACTGCGACTGCCGACCTGCTCAATCACCACGCAGTTGCCAATCTGGCTGCCGCGGCCAAGGCCACGGGAACCACGCTGATCCACATCTCGACCGATTATGTTTTCGATGGCACAGGGAACAGCCCATTGACCGAAGAGATGCCCACCGCTCCCATTGGGGTCTACGGACGCACCAAACTGGCCGGAGAGCAAGCTGTCATACAGAGCGGTTGCCACTATCTGATCTTACGCACGGCGTGGCTCTATTCGGAATTCGGCAACAATTTTTTGAAGACGATGTTGCGGCTAACGGCCGAACGCGATTCATTGAAGGTCGTTTTCGACCAGATCGGCACGCCAACCTATGCCGGTGATCTGGCATTAGCTCTCTTTGCGGTGATTGAGGATGAGTCGTTCCGGTTGCATGAGGGCATCTACCACTTCTCCGACGAAGGGGTTTGTTCGTGGTATGACTTTGCGGTAGAGATTGCCCGCGAGGCGGGGCACGAACGTTGCCGTATCGAACCGTGCCACACCACCGAATTTCCGACCAAAGCGCAGCGTCCGGCCTATTCGGTTCTCGACAAAACCAAGGTGAAAGAGGTGTTCGGAATAGACATTCCTCATTGGCGCGAATCAATGGTCTACTGTCTCAAAAAACTCAAATAAGATGAAAAACATCCTGATCACCGGCGGAGCCGGATTTATTGGCAGCCATGTAGTGCGGTTATTTGTCCGCAAATATCCCGAATATCGAATCATAAATCTCGACAAACTGACCTATGCCGGCAATCTGGCCAATCTCAAAGATGTCGAGAGTGCCCCGAATTATTGTTTCGAAAAGGTTGATATTTGCGATTACGAGGCAATTTGCGCGATTTTCAGTAAGTACAACATAGATGGTGTGATACATCTCGCCGCCGAAAGTCATGTCGATCGTTCGATCAAAGATCCGTTCACCTTTGCACGCACCAATGTATTGGGTACGCTCTCTCTACTGCAAGCCGCCAAGAATCATTGGAATGGAGCATGGGAGGATCACCGTTTCTATCACATATCAACCGATGAGGTCTATGGTGCATTGCCCTTCGATGACACACTCTTCACCGAACAGACCAAATACGATCCACACTCGCCCTATTCGGCCTCGAAAGCAAGCAGCGATCACTTCGTCCGAGCATTCCACGACACCTATGGTCTACCGATAGTGGTCACAAACTGTTCGAACAATTACGGTCCTTATCAATTCCCCGAAAAGTTGATTCCACTCTTTATCAACAACATTCGTCACCAAAAACCGCTTCCCGTCTACGGCAAAGGAGAGAATGTCCGCGACTGGCTCTACGTTGAAGACCATGCCCGTGCGATCGACTTGATCTTTCATCGCGGTAAAATTGCCGATACATACAACATCGGCGGATTCAACGAATGGAAAAATATCGACTTGATTCGGGTGATTGTAAAAACAGTCGATCGGCTCTTGGGAAAACCAGCAGGTTCGTCCGATCACCTGATTACCTACGTCACCGATCGAGCCGGACATGACCTGCGCTATGCAATCGACTCTTCGAAACTCGAACGTGAATTAGGCTGGCGGCCTTCGCTACAATTCGAAGAGGGGATTGAAAAGACCGTTCGCTGGTATCTCGACAACCAGTCATGGATGGATCACATCACCTCGGGTGAATATGAGAAATACTACGAGGATATGTACCGAAACCGGTAAGTGCTCTCACACACTTACCGCATTTGCAACTCAAAGGCTTTCGGGCGATTCATCGTTTCGGTGTAAATTCGCCCGAAACGATCGGTAATACGGATTTGCAAGGTTGATGTTGAGTCGGAGGCCTGCACTCGGAACATATGGTTCTGCAAAGAGGTGCGATAGCTCTCCGGATATTTCCCGTTTCGGGTTTTGGGCAGGTGAAATGAGAGGGTGTAGAGTGGGTCTTCTAACCGTTCGCGGACGACTTCGAGCGGACGACCATTTTCGGTAACCGAGATTGTCCAATCGGGAGCCCAATCCCACACATTAATGTAAACCAGATTATCAGCTACGCGGCGAAGATCTCGTTCCGGATAATGCGCCACGAATTCAGCCAACTCCGAAGAGTTCCGGTAACGATGGCGGACTGTATTCATATCATACGAGCGGAACTGTTTTTCAGCCCCATCGGCAATGCCGCGATAATCCCACTTCATTTGTTTACCATCGATCTCAAACACCGCATATCCACCGGGGCCACCGTCCGGTGAGAGATTTTGTGCAAAATATGCTCCGGGTTGCCACCACGATCCACACACCGCGCCGATGTTATGTTCGATTAGGTGATCGTTGACATAGGTTGTATTGTTAGCATGGGTGTGCCCTGTAATGTAATGAACATCGGTAAAATCGCGAAAACAAGCGGTCAGTTCTTCACTATATTCGGGAGCAGAGAACCAACTTATTACCCGATTGCTCACCCCTTCGTAGTGATACGCAGCAGCGTGCATGCCAACAATAACAGGATTGCTTTTATCGGTGACATGTGCCAAATCCTTTTTTAACCAGGCAAGTTGTTCAGGAGTCACGCGACGCACGTAATTGCGCTTACCGGCAATACCTTCGGATTTTTTACCACCAGGTTCATTCAGGTAGATTATGTTATCCAAAACGACATAGTGTACCTTTCCGAGATTGAACGAATAGTAGTTAGGCCCCAAGGCTCGACAGTAACGTTGTACCGACACAAAATCGGTAGAATCACCACACGCAACAGCCCCGTCATTGTCATGATTACCCACAGCATGGAACACAGGAGTTGGATAATGGATGATATTGAGCGTCTTTTTATAGGACTCGATCGAATAGCGGCATGCGTACCAAAAAATATCAAAGCTCATATCTCCCGTGTTGAGCGTATAGACGGGAATCGAGCCGGCATTGCTGACCTCACGCTCTATACGAGGGAGAAAGGTGGTGCAGAACTGTTCCAAATCGTTATATTGGTCGGAGAGGTGCATGTCGGATACGGCCAGTAGAATATGGCGATCATTATCCACCTTCGTCAGTTCAAAATCATGTCGTTCGACTTCGGTCGCCGGCTTTTCGAGTGTCGCCCAAAATTGAGGAATAGAGCGTTCGGTAGGCACTTCATAGCCGGAAGGGATCGAGACAAAGACCCAGCCGTTCCGTTTGGCAGAAGGCAACCAATAGCAGCCATCCCTATCGGTCGTAGCAACGGCATCTCCATCGGAAACTACAACTCCGGCAACCGGTTTTTCTGCTGCATAAATCGTCCCCTTAATGGTCATATGGGGCTTATCGGGCAGCATCGGGCGGGGCTGTTTCGAGGCAGCCGCTACGCAGAGTACGATTCCGATGCTAAAAATAACAAGAGCCAAAAAAAATTTAAAACACTTCATATTACTTAATATCTGATTGTAAAAACAAAGTTACAAAAAAGAGGCAATATCTCTCCATCGCATATCAATGACCGATCACCGGCACGATATAGCCTCCCGAAAAGCGGGTATAGTTTGATCCACATCATACCCTTGGCGATAGATTCCGGCAGTTCCACCCACAAAAATATTTGCACCCATCTGCGCCATCATACGCGCCCGCTCACAATTGACACTTCCATCGACGCTGATTTGAATGTTGTCGTAGCCGCGAGCATCCAAGAAACAACGCATTTGTCGAACTTTGTCCATAATGCCTGTCACCATTGTCCCGCTCGCAAAGCCCGGTTGCACGAGCATCAAGGTGACCGTATCCAATAGGGATAGGTAAGGCTCCACCATTTCAAGGGGAGTTTCGGGATTTACCGCCAACCCGAACAACGCTCCATCGGTATGCACCAATTCAGCAAGGCGCACAAAATCCGCATCCAACTCAACATGCACCGTAAGAATATCTTTCGGGTGCAGTTTGATGATCGAAAGCATCAGATACGGATCCTCAACCATCAGGTGAATGTCTAACGGCAAAGCCGTATGCGCATGGATCGCCCGAATAAAATCGGGTCCAAATGTCAAATTGGGAACCAAATGCGCATCCATCACATCAATATGCAGATAATCCACCCCGTTTCGTTCCAATTGCCGGATACTTTGTTCGAGATTCAGCAGATCGGAACACATGATTGAGATTGAAATTTTTTCTTGGGTATTCATTGTTATAATCGTTTAACCGAGCTAATATAGAGGCCGGAGAGTTTTTGGGATCTCTCCGGCCATTGTTAATCCGAAGAGTATAGGCTACTGTCTGCTACTTTTTCGCACCACCACGTTGTCGATGCAGACACGACTGCTCTTAGTGACTCCAACAATTCCCACACAACTTTCAGCCGTCGCCCCTTCGATCTCGAAACGCAGACGTGTCCATTTTTTAGAATCGGTCTTTGCCGGCGAGGCACTATATGCATTGGCCATTGTTTCGGTGATAGCGAATGTCGAAGGACTACCCGATACATCGGCATCGGCAGCCACCGTTGCTCCATCTTTCCAATACTGGCAACTCTTTATAGTTCCCGCTCCCTCCACAGCAAAGGTGTTGGGCCCGGCACTTGAAAACCGACAGATATCAATCTCAACAACGAGATTTGTCGGGCCTGTCAAGTTGCTAAATTTTGGGGTTTTAAGATAGCCTCCGGTATTAATGCGCAAGTAACCGGGATGTTCGATCACTTTGTCGCCCACCCAACCTTCGAGGTGTCTATTTTTGTCATAGAGCGGCGATTTTATGCTCCAATCCTCTTTCGTTCCGCCATTGGTATAGCTGGCCGAATGGTCGGTTGCAGCCTCGGTACCATCCACATTATTCAAGGCTGGCGTATTGCCGTCAATCGGAACACGGTTACCACTGATGGTATTTCCAGCAGCCCAATCGCCGCCCCAAACCATCAGGTCGAAACGATGTTCAAAGATCACCGTCGGATCATCGCCCCCAATTGCCATTCCATAGCGTGGAACTGCATCCTCGCCACTGCAATCAAGCGTAAAAGTGATCATATGCTGTCGATCGAGATTGGCGTAAAGTGCCAATCCGGCATCTCCTTCCGCCAATCGTCCGACACTCTCTCGAACGTTATAAGCGGCATAATAGGAGGGGCTCGATTTGAATGGAATCGCCGCATTCTCGTTGTTGATTGTCCCGACGCAACCATTCCCACTGAACGGCATCCACCCATACTCTTTTCCATCTATGAGAATCGTATAGAGAGCCTTCGTACCGGGAAGTTGTTTGATATGCACATCTTTTACGGCCGTTGCATCAAACGGATAGATCTCTCCCTCCAAATGGGTGATGTCGGTTCCGGGTTGGGTCACTCCCTGAGGCAACACTCGCAGGTAGACACCTTTCGAGTAGTCGGGGCCGGTTGTAAATTTGATGGTAAATGTGACAGTCGTCGGTTCGGAATCAACCGTATCACTCGATTCGCTGCCCAATGCATAGATCGAAAAGGTATGATCGCCGTTCTCCAACGGTGCGGTTTTCACGAGCAGCACATCGGCACCGACCTTTGTCCACTCTTCGGCACCATCGAGTTTGTAGGCGTAGCCCGCAGCATTAGCGACCGCTCCCCAAGAGATTGATGCCATGTTATTGAGCGGCACCACCTGCAATTCGGGCCGGAGCAGAACTGGATTGTAGTTAATGTCAAACTCAATCGTGCGCGTTTGTGAATCGATCGTATGATCTTTGTCGCCAACGGCATAGATCAGAAATTGATAGTGACCATTGGCCAATTTTGTCTTGGTATAGGTAAGCTTTTCGCGTTCGAAATGTTCCCATTCTCCTTGCGTTCCGTCGTGGTCGATTCGGCAGGCATATCCCGCTGTTTTTGCAACAGAGGGCCACTGGATGGATACATCGCGACGCAGAAGTTGTTCAACATAGGGTTTCGGACACGCAAGTTCGATCGAATTATCGACCGTTTCGCTCGATGAACAGGCTCCGAACCCCAGAGCGAATCCCGCACATAGAATAAATAATATTAGCTTTTTCATGAGGCTATCATTTAACTTCTTATTTTACTTCGGGATATTTTCCCGCCATATCAATATCTCCCGACACGAGGATCTGTGTCTGTTCATAACGGTGTCCAAAACGATCACTTGCCACAACTTTGAAGTTTTTCGTATTCGGATCTTTAAGGTCATAGTAGTAATAGTGCGGCTTGCTGGTATCACCATAGGGGGTTGTTTTGCACCCTTTTAGGGTGACATGATAACCGGCGGCCCAAGCATCAATGCTGGAATGGAGCGTATTCGTGATCTCCGTCTCTACCCCATTTTCAACAGCAGTCACCTTCCATTGCGAATCATTGTTCCATATATTGACAATAATCCGATTCGCTGCTTTCTTGGCAAATTGATACTTTCCCCACACCTCTTCGGCTCGATAAAGACGAATTTGGTAACTCTCTGCGTAGTTGACGGCTTTGTAGAACCAATCGGTAATTTGAGTGCCCTTAATACGATAAATTCCGTAACCAATCGGAGCCCCATCAAGATTGAGTGTCGAATACCAATGTGCTCCGCATGTAGCTCCGGCGTTATGTTCGTAGATCTTTTTTCCGTTGAGCATCGACTCGTAGTTATTGTTACTGTGCTTGTGTGACGACATGATGGTAAAATCGGCGTATGTGGTGAGTAACTCAACGAGTTTTTGCAGCCGGCCTCCGTCCTGCGCCTTATAGCTCTCGTGAAAGGGGATATGCATGCAGAGTATAACCATCTTTGTCGTGGGAACAAAGCTCAAATCCTGCTTGGCCCATGCGAATTGCTCAGGCGTAATGCCGGCATAGTAATCGTTCGATGGACTCGGATCATTTAGACAATTGTCCAACGTGATGATGTGCACATCGCCGCGATCGAAGGAGTAGTTGGTCGGGCCGAAGTAGTTGCGATATTGCCGCGCGGGATAGACATCACCATCTTCCGACCACTTATGATCGTGGTTACCGATCACCTGAAATACGGGCATACCACATCGCACATCACGCATGGCATCTGCCATTTGCGGATAAAGTTCCCATTTATTATCGACCACATCGCCCAAAGAGATACCATAACACGGAACGGAGCTCTTGGCCGCGTGGCTCTGTATGTCGTTAACCGTCTCGTCAACAAACCGTTTAACAGTCATTGCGTCCTTTGTTTGGGGATCACCAATACAGTAGAGCGCGAACTCTTTCTCCGGAGCAGCAAGCTTTTCGAGGGTAAAATCGTAGCGTTTTCGCTCACCGTAGTAGCTGGTCGGGGTAAAGAAAGAGGGAAGACCGGTCTGCGAATCAACCGCCACTTTGTATTCAGCCGGAGTGGTATAATAGATATGAGCAGCCATCGGATTGAGTTTAAGAGTGTACAACCCCATTTGATCGGTGCGCGTCACCGTATAACCATCGCTCACAGCAACATTAGGAATCGGAATACCTGCTATATCTTTGACATAACCATAGGTATTCGCCCCTTCGGGAAGCGAGGGATCGCGCGGCTCATCGGAGCAACTCACGAAGATAAAAAGTGATCCAAGAAGAGCACAAAGGCTATATAATAATCGTTTCATATTTTTATCGGTTATTTAGCTATTAATAATGCGGATTCTGTTTAATCAGATGATTCGCTCGCAATTCCGAACTCGGGATCGGCCAGAAGATATCCTTTTCAGGGTCATACTTCGGCTGTTTGAAAATGCGCATATTGAACGCTTTTCCGTCCCACGTGCGATTGGTACGATAGGAGCAGTGCCAATTCTCATCAATCTCCGGTTTTCCGTTGGGCAACAAGCCGTTACTATCCGAATTATTGGGAGCATAGATGGGCTGATTCATCACCATTTCGGCCAGAGATTTATCGCCTGCGATTTGCCAGCGACGAATATCGAACCAACGATGCCCCTCGTTGCATAGCTCAACCATACGCTCATAGCGCAGGGCCTTGCGCAAACCTTCGCGAGTTGCCTCCGCAGCGGTCAAATCGGGCATGGAGGCACGATGGCGGATCCGCTCAATATCACGTTTGGCAAGTGCAAGATCTCCGTTCTCCATCTCGATATTAGCCTCGGCCTCAATCAGGTAGAGTTCGGCCAAACGCATCAACGGATAACTCAACTCGTTCACGTTGTTCGAGAAGGTATTTCCCAATTTGAGATACTCGGCTTTATCAAGGTATTTACGCCAAAGATAGCCGGCTGGGCCTTTTGCGCCATTGGGCGAATATTCACCTTTACTGGCCGAAGGAATGTCCATATTGGAGATCATCGTCTTCAAATTATAGTCGTAGACTTTATCGTACTTGTTGGCCGTCTGAAACTCAATCCCCATTACGCGAGTTCCCGGACGTAGACAAAACAGATCAAGTCGCGGATCACGATTTTTCCAAGGCCGTGCAGGGTCATAGAGCGTTGATTCGAGAATCGATTTTCCGTCACGGCATTGAACCGCATCCAAGAAGGCTTGCGTTGGCCCATAGTAGTCGGCTCCGCCAAGTGTACGAGGTGCGGCATAGTTAGAGGCGTTGTGGGTGTTTTTGTCATCTTTGGTATTGTTGCCCAACTCTTTGTTATATTGCGATGCCCAAATCCACTCTTTGCTCAACTGGTGACCGGCAATGCCAAATAAATTGGCAACACTCGGTTCTCCGGCCTCACTGTGATTTTCCCCACAAAACGAAATATCGTAGGGTTCGAGGTCATAGACTCCATTAGCCAACGCCAATGCTTTCTTCGCACAACGAGCCGCTTCGGCCCATAATGCAGGGTCTTTGTGAGCCCAATGCAATGCAATACGCGCTTTGAGCCCGTAAGCCCCCACCCGACCAAGGCGTGCTGTGCCAAATTTGGCTTTGTCGTGCTGCACGGGGATACAGTCGATAATCTCATCGGAAAGTTCACGCAACATGCGATGCACATTGTCCATCTGCGGCGAACGCGGATAGAGAAAATCCGAGAGCGAAAGGCTGTGATCTACGAAGATCATGTCGCCAAACATCTGTGCTCCGATCTCATAATAGTAGTTGCGCACCAGCAACAATTCAGCTTGTAGGCCCTTATATTCGGTTTCGGTAAGTTGGTCGCGCAAACGCTCCATATTATCCAGTACCAGATGGACACGACCGGCCGTTTTATAGATCGCTTCATAGAGAGCTTCAACCTGCGATGCATCGGGAGAGACGTTCGAGGTAATCATATTGATAAGAGCCATTTGCGACCCACGCGATGCTCCGATGTCAGTTACATTGTCGAAAACACCAGAGATCGGCGTACCGGCAAAGGTCAACGCCGAGATATTTTTATAGGCCGCGTAAAGGCCGCCGTAAGCCTCCTCTTTGGTAGCAGGGAATGTGCCCGATGAGGGTCCGTTGAGATACTCCATATCGAGCGAACAACCGCTGATAAGCACTCCGACCAGAGCCGTACTGATGATTTTATGCAGTTTCATGATTTGTGAGATTAGAATTTGAGGTCAAGACCGATCGTATAAATTTTCACCTGCGGATAGTTGTTTGCTGCCGAAGCTCCACCGACAGAGACCATATCGTATTCGCTACCGCTACTGCCTCCATAGGCAACCTCTGGGTCATAACCATCCCAAAAATTAGTTACGGTGAATAGATTCTGTGCATTGGCATAGATAAAGATCGAACGTAACCCGATCTTACGGCCCCATTTTTGAGGCAACTCATAGCCGAGTTGGATATTTTTCAGACGCAGATAAGCGGCACTCTTCATCCAGAACGATGAATCTTTCCAGTTGTTGGGATCAGCCGTCAAACGGGGGGTCGCCGCATGCGGATTATCTTCGCGCCAATAGTCGAGATGGGCTTTGCGAAACGTACCGCCTTGCACGTTGGGCATCACGTAATAATAGTTCAGATAACCATCTACCTTGCCGACACCTTGGAACATCATGGCGAACCGAATCCCCTTCCACCCGAAATTGAGATCCAAAGAGTAGGTATATCGGGGAATGGTGCTGCCAATGATCTCCTTATCAGCATCGGTAATCATTCCATCGTTATTCAGATCGGCATAACGCAGATCACCCGGATGTACCGTATTTCCGAACTGCGGGCGGTTTGCATTGACCCAATCGGCCTGTTCTTGGGTCTGAATATAGCCCAAACTGCGTAAGCCATAGATACCGGCAATGGCATATCCCTCCTGATTACGCATCACACCGCTGGTCGAGACCTTGCCTCGCATGTCGATGATCTTATTGTGCACATCGGAGAGGTTGGCATTTACTGCGAACGAGAAGTCACGCCATTTATTGGCATAGCCGACACTCAACTCCCAACCCGTATTGCGTACTTTACCCGCATTTTGATACGGAGCATTCATTCCGATCGAAGGCGATATGTCGAGTTTCATCAAGATGTCGTCCGTTGTTTTGCGATACCAATCGGCCGAGATGTTGAGTTTGCTAAATAGCGTAAGATCCAATCCGATATCTGTGGCGGTGGTCGTCTCCCAAGTGATATTGGGATTGGCCAGTGTGTTGAGCGTAACGATCGGATAGATGATGCCGTTCATCGAAGTCGAGGTAACGGTTAGGTTTTCAGAGAATGGGTAATAAATCGCAGCCCCGCTTCCGGCCAAATTCTGATTACCCAGCGTACCGTAGGAGGCACGAAGTTTCAAATTGCTCACAACATCTTTGACATTGGCCATAAACGGCTCCTCGGAGATACGCCAAGCTCCCGACACCGAAGGAAAATAGCCCCAGCGATTGGCCTTGATAAAGCGCGATGAGCCGTCGATACGCAGATTGGCTTCCAACAGATAACGATCGCGATAGTTGTAATTTACACGACCAAAGTAGGATTGAATCGCCCATTGGTATTGGCGACCGTTCGCCGACTGGTTGGGAAGTTCTCCGGCATCAATCTGGTCGTAGTTGGGGTAATTGAACTTCTCACGATAACCACGCAGGTAGTGGTTATTGTAGGTATTACGTTCGATACCCATGGTTAATTTGAGGCTGTGATGACCAAAATCCTTGTCGGCTGTCACAAGCAGGTTATAATTCCCATAAAATGAGCGCGATGCAGTTTCGGTAAGTTCGTGATTGGCTTGTCCGTTGGTGGTCTGAATCGTCCCCTCCATATCCATGTAAGAGATAATCGGAGCCTTAAAATTATGGACATTAGAGGTGGCATAGCGCGGTGCGATTTTTCCCTCGATACTCAGCCACTGCCAGGGTTTATAGGTCAGCGATGCAGCTCCCGAAAAACGCAATGTGTTGGTTTTGTTACGGCCGCCTTCATACATCATCGCGATCGGGTTTGCCCCTTGAAGACCGTTGCCGTTGTAGCGTCCATTCGACCAGATGTCGGTAATATTCGCCGGTCGCGTATTCATGTAGTTAAAGATCGTACTTTGGTAGGGTGACTGCAACTGGTCTCCGTTCGAAAAGGTCAAATCGAGCTTCATTGAGAGTTTCTTGGTGAAATTGATGTCAACGTTGTTGCGGAAAGTGTAACGTTGAAACTCGCTGTTTGCGATAATTCCCTGCTGATCGACATACCCGAACGAGGAGAGTACCCGAATGCGATCCGTGGAGGCCGTAAGCGTTACATGGTGGTTTTGCGAAAAACCGGAACCCACCAGCACGGCATCCTGCCAATTGGTATTGGGCCACAAGTCGCGATCCTTGCCCATATTCTTGCGATAAAGAGCCAAATACTCAGCATCAACGCGCGACGAGTTGTCGTTCTTCGCCATCACATCGGTCAATTCGAGATACTCGACCGCATTTACCGCTTGGGGTAACATAGTTGGATCTTGCCAACCGACAAAACCTTTATAGGCAACCGAAAAACGCTCCTTGCCACCACGTTTGGTCGAAATGAGAATCACTCCGTTCGCGGCACGCGAACCGTAGATCGAAGCCGAGGCGGCATCCTTCAACACCGAGATACTTTCAATTGTCGTAGGGTCGACACTATCCATGCTACCCTCAATTCCATCAATGAGCACCAAAGGAGAGGTAGAACTTCCACCAAACGAATTGACACCGCGGATACGAATAGCACCTCCATCATGTCCGGGTGCGCCCGACTGTGTGGTAACAGTAACACCCGGAGCCAATCCTTGTAGAATGGCCGACGTAGAGACAACCGGTCGTGATTCGATCTTATCCGATCCGATCGAAGCCACCGCTCCGGTCAAGTTGACCTTTTTTTGGGTACCATACCCAACTACGACAACCTCATCAATCTGAGCATCGTCACTTTCGAGTCGAATCTCATATTGGGTCTTCGAGGTGATGGGAATCGTGACATTCTTGTATCCGACGTAGGAGATCATCAACTTCTCCCCACTGCCGACGTTGAGCGAAAAATTACCGCTGGCATCGGCCGTCGTACCTCCTCCGGCGGTGGTAACTACGGTGGCTCCGACAAGCGGATTGCCGGCCATGTCCGTAACCGTACCGCCAATCCTCATCTGGGCGAATCCGGCCACACTCAAACAACTGATAGCAGATGCCAAAAGCAGTTTGGTTAAAGTGTGTAGATGTTTTTTCATGATTTTATTCGTTTAGGTTGTGGGTTGTTTCGTATTTTTCGAGAATCTAATTCATTCATTAAGGCTTCCACGGCTGCGCCAGTAGCCATATAATAACATTATTTTTGATAACGAAACAAAAATACTTCGTTATTCGAAAGCAAAAGTAGACTATTTTTTCATATTAGCAAAAAACATTTCGGAAAAATAAAAAATATCGTAATATTTTAATACCTTCGCACTATCGAAAGAGAATAATTCCGATTTTATATTAATATAAGGTATGAGTGATTGTGTAAATACAAATGCAAACATCGAAAAGCGTCTCACATCGAATGGCCAAAAAAATTACGTCATAGGACTCGACTTCGGGACAGACTCCGTTCGGGCTCTGTT
>CAYOKU010000012.1:0-39003 GCA_964404645.1 uncultured Alistipes sp. | reverse complement strand
GCTGAGGCTACCTATGTAGTTGCGTTGCAGTGTATTACGCGACATTTGCGCCGTGCTGTCTATACTCTGTGTCGAGGTGGTGCGCGGCTTGCATTGCTGGTCAACGATTTATCCTACATACTCGAATGCAACAAGAATAGGGAGCGATAAGCCCCCTATTTTCGTGTGGTTTCTATGTTGTTTTGTTGAAGTTTATATCGCTATTAGTCAGTTATCGAGGTCAAATACACGGTTCTTATCAGGATAGAACACCAAGTATTCACCCTCTTTCATCCACTCTCTGACCGTGTATCGCCCCTTTGGTAGGTATGCCACGCGGTGGGTGACATCGTTGAGGGTGTCGAATAGTCCGACATTGTAACCCTCGTAGAGAAGTTCGTAGATCATAGTTGCGGATTGCTTTCGTTGCAACTGACACCCCAAAGCTCGCTAATGCGCATTGGGATCAGTTTTTCAAGTATTATGTCACGCGCCGCGCTTGTGTGCGTGCTGAACTCCTCGATCTCTCGATCGGCAGCTTTGGAGTCATATAGACGTTCCAGCACTCCGTACACATCCTCCCAACAGTCTGATAATTTACCGCACACCATAAACAGTTTGCGTGTGTCGTCGCTCATTGTTGCGTGCTGCATATACAGTTCGTTGTTGGTTGTTAGTTCGCAATCCGATGTTTGTTTGTTGGTTTCCATATTCTTTGAGTTTTTGAGATTAATATACCGTGATTAAGTTCGCCACCTTGAACGACCGAAAGCCGTTTGCCTCAACGTCGAAATACCGCACCGCTTGCCCGTTGTCGGCGTGTCCCGTACCTTTGACGAGGGCGGCGGTGTCTTTGAGCGTACCTACTGCACGGCGTAATGTGCCGTCGGCCTTTTCGTATGCAAACCGAACAACGCCGGTGCGCATCTGTTTTACCAGTCGGTAGAGTTGCCAAGCCCTCGAAAGGCATACGGCAAAGGCTTTGCCCGTTTCGCGTGCGATCGACCACGCGCGGCGCATAATTTGTTGTAAATCGTTTCGTTTCATAGTGGTATTTGATTTATTGGTTTAGTTGAACATTGCTTGCAGTTCGTCTGCGATTTCGGGGTACTCATTGCCCTCGGTGTCCCAAACATCGGCGATCGTGATTGTTTCGCTGATCAGTTCGGCGATATGCTCGAACTCGCAACCGTTGTAAGAGCCGCCGATCGCATCGCGGTACTCGCATTCGTAATTCACGAAGATGATCAGGTTCTCGTAGATTACCTCAAAGCCGCGCGGCTCGCTGTCGCTGGCGATCTCGTTGTTTATCATCGCCACGATTGCGGGGCGGGTGGTGGTTGTGGGGCGTGTGGTCATTGCTCGTAATGCTTTATGTTACTTTCTTGATGCAAATGTAGTATTTATATTTACAAGAACCAAATAAAAGCGAAAATATTTTAGCGGTTTATATTACTTTTTCTGCTAAAATGTACTTTTTAACACTAAAAGTACTATATTTGCAAAAGAAATATATAATACTACAACTATGGATTTAAGAATAAAAGAGGTTTGCAAGTCAAAAGGTATTACTTTGCAAGAGGTTGCAGAGAGAATGGGCGTTAATCGGGTGAGCCTTTCCAACTCGATCAACGGTAATCCCACTATCGGCACACTCGAAAAGATCGCCACCGCATTAGGTGTCGAGGTAACGGAGTTATTCGCACCGGCATCGGGAACGGTTATCGCGTGCCCGCATTGCGGCAAACCGATTAAAGTAGAGAAAGGAGAATAGTATGGAACTACAACCCATTCAGAATAAAATCTACGAGATCCGTGGATAGCGCGTGATGATAGACAGGGATTTAGCGGATTTGTATCAAGTAACGACCAGCGCACTAAATCAAGCCGTTAAACGTAATATAAAACGATTCCCGACCGATTTTATGTTTCAACTTACGGAGGTGGAATTTGCCAACTTGAAATCACAATTTGTTACATCAAGTTGGGGCGGCGTTCGTAAAATGCCGTATGCGTTTACCGAACAAGGCGTTGCAATGCTATCGGGATTACTGAATAGCGATACCGCAATACAGGCAAATATCGCTATTATGCGCGCCTTTGTGCAGATGCGCAACTACATCCCACAACAACAACCATAACGGCAGAACTGGCCGAAATCCGCGCCAAATTGCAACTATTAGAGCGTAACGACGAGGAGAATATGGAGGCCGTAAATGATCTTTCGGAGGACGTGCGCAGGGACATTGATAATATCTATATGGCGATCGCCGAGCTCTCCGTAAAGCCCTCAACATTCACCAAAGAACGTAACACAATCGGATTCAAGAAAGAGTAATCAATGCCGACCAATACAATTCGTTGCCCGAAGTGCGGCACGGTGTTAGAGGTAAAAGAAAAGCAGTAAGATATGAAAACAGAGCAGATAGACGCACAAAGCCTAAAACAGGCGCACGCATTATTTGAATCGGGCGATATTGACCGTATCGAAGTGGGCACGGTACGAGGGTTGCGTGACATTCACCGCTATTTGTTCGGCGGTCTGTATGACTTTGCCGGAAATATTCGCACGCTCAATATCGCAAAGGGCGGCTTCCGATTTGCCAATAGCCTATATATGGATGCGATTTTGCCCGTGATTGAGCAGATGCCCGAAACGACCTTTGAACAGATCATCGCTAAATACGTTGAAATGAATATCGCGCACCCTTTTATGGAGGGCAACGGACGCGCAACGCGCATTTGGCTCGATATAATGCTGAAAAAGCGACTTTCGGTGGTTGTCGATTGGCAAAAGATAGACAAAGACCAGTATTTGCAGGCTATGGAACGTAGCCCGATAAATGACCTTGAACTGCGAACGCTGCTGCATCAGGCGTTGACCGACCGCACGGACGACCGCGAGGTGATTATAAAGGGCATCGAACAGTCTTACTATTACGAGGGGTACGAAGCGTAGTAGCGTAAAATATCCGCTTTTTTTGTGGATAATCAAAAAAGGTATTACATTTGTAGTGCCGATAGATAACAACGATATGGAAATAACGTTCGACAAAGAGTATTTACGGGCTTTGTATCTGACCGGAAAAGCTGATAAGAAACACCGTTACCAGCCGGAGATAACAGCGAAATACCGTAAAGTTGTGGATATACTCGAATCCGTTGCAGGGATTGAGGATTTATACCGCTACCACGCTTTGAACTACGAAGTACTGACCGGTGATAAAAAAGGGCTTGAATCCGTGCGCGTGAATAACCAATACCGGATTGAGTTCCGGACGCAAAAGGTCGTTTCCGAAACCGTTATAACTATCTGCAATATTATCGAACTGTCGAACCACTACAAATAACAAGGCTATGGCAATGATTTACGGATATACCCCCACCCACCCTGGCGAAGTCATTAAAGACGAGATCGAGTACCGCGGAATCTCGCAAAAGGCATTATCGGAGAAAACCGGAATATCCTACAAGGTGCTGAACGATATTTTGAACGCACGCCGAACCGTAACGACCGAAACCGCTATGCGCATTGAAGCCGCCATAAATATTCCGGCAGATTCTTTGTTGCACCTGCAAATGAAATACAATATGCAAACCGCCACCAAAGACAGCCGATTATCCGCCATTTTGCAGAAAATCCGCCAATCCGCCGCCGTGCTCTGACTTCGAGCCAATCTATACCAACCACACAGCCGCCTATTCGGGCGGTTGTTTTTGTAGGTGCGTACCTCAACGGATGCAATACATAGAGGTGCAACAAACAAAAATATCGTAGCCGCATTTTCGGCCGCCAAAATCATAAGGGTTGCAACGCACCCGATACCGCTGAAAATTCAGCTCTACTGCTTGCTACTACCTAACAACCTAACGGTTTTATGTGGCCGGATGCGTTCGCATTGAATTCGGATGCGTTTAATCATCCAGCCGGAAACCGCACCCGTGACAAACCGGAACGGCTTGAATCGTGCGTAGACATCGGCAGGAAGAGTTTTCCCACATCACAGCGCGTATGTGCGCGCGCGTAAGGACTGTTAAGTTTGTAAAGTTATTGATTTGGTAGCAATACCCCCTTAAATCAGGGTAAAAGTCAAGGTAAATACACGGGTAAAAGTCAAGGTAAATACACGGGTAAAAGCGCGGGTAAATACACGGGTAAACCCAAAATAGGGAACACCGCAATAACGGCAAGATTAGTACAAGGGAGAACACACCGCAGACCGCCGAAGTAGTAAGATTCGCCCAAGGGTCAAAGCAAAAGAATCGCCGAAGTTGTATGCAAATTGTATGTACACCCCAAAAACAAACAACCACCTACATCGCTGTAAGTGGTTGATTTTCAGAGAGCGGAAAACGGGATTCGAACCCGCGACCCTCAGCTTGGGAAGCTGATGCTCTACCGACTGAGCTATTTCCGCAATACGGAGTACAAAGTTACTCCGCTTTTTTAATTTTTCAAGTTTTTAGGCCTTAAAATATGATGTTAGCCGATAATTTTTTCGAGTGAGGCTAAATTTTGAGCATTTTTCAATGGCTTGCCCTCCGAAGTATAGAGGTAGTCGAGACGATCTCGGTCGTGATCTTCTACTTTGTTGCGAACAACCTTCATGGTGCTGTTAACTAATCCATTTTGCTCCGTAAATGCCTCATCGACAATGGCAAGTCCGGCTGGTAACCAGCGTTCCGGAAACTCTCCGGCGTAGATTCCACCAGCGCGGTAACGGTCGATTTCGCTACCGAGAAGTTCGGCGGCAACATCTGCATAATGTTCCGGTGCTACCCCACGATTCGATAATTCGCGGCGCAGAGCTTCGCGGTTGGGAACCACAATGGCTCCTGTAAACGGGTCTTGGTTGTTGTGAATTAAGATCTGGTCGATATAGGGTGATTTGTCAACAATAGCCTCTTCCATCCCTTCGGGACTGTATTTTTCCCCGTCTGATGCAATCAGTAGACTTTTGAAACGCCCAAGCACATAGAGAAAATCGTCTTCCGATACATAGCCCATATCGCCCGTATGTAACCAACCATCGCGCACGGTGTCTGCCGTAGCATCGGGATTTTTCCAATAGCCGGCCATGACATTTTCGCCCCGAATTACAATCTCGCCCTTCTCTCCGCGCGGAACCTCTTCTCCGGAGTCATTGAGAATTTTGAGGTCGAGCGGAATGAGAATCTTTCCCGATGAACCGAATCGATGCCAATGGTAGTTGGGTGAATTTGTGGATATGACAGGGGTTGCTTCCGAAAGACCATAACCTTGAAACATCGGGATTCCGATCGCATAGTAGAATCGTTGCAGTTCGGCATCGAGCAGGGCCCCGCCACCGACAAAGAATTTGAGTGAACCGCCGAATGCATCGCGCACTTTGCGGAAAAGCAGCGAGTCGAAGAGGGCGACGGCGGGTTTCAATACCACTCGCCAACCGTGGCCTTTGTGATAGCCGTCTTGGTTGTATAGGTATGCCGTGCGAAGTGCCAGCCGGAACAGGCGTTCGGTAAATCGACCCTTTGCACGGATTGAGCTTTCAATATTTTTGCGGAAATTTTTAGCCAAAGCCGGTACTGAGAGCAGAAAATGTGGCTCGACCTCGCGAATATTGACCGGAATATTTTTGAGGGTTTCTAATGGAGTGGCCCCGATCTGCACGGTGGCGACAGATGCTCCGCATGCAATCATAATGTAAAAGCCGACAACGTGTGCGAAACAGTGGTCAAGCGGCAGAATAATCAGCGTACGATAGTAAGAGGGAATATCAACACGCGAAAGAGCCTGCTCGACGTTTGCGGTATAGTTGCGATGGGTGAGGATAACGCCCTTGGGGTCGGAGGTTGTGCCGGAGGTGTAGGTAATCGTGGCGTAATCCTCGTTTTGCAACTGCTGTCCGATCATCATGAATTTGGTGCGATGATCTTCCAGATAGCTGCGTCCCAATCGTTTGAGCGTGCCGTAAGCGGTCTCACCACTCTCCAACGGGATGTGCCCAAAGACGATCACATGTTCCAATTGGGGCAGTTCCGCACGGATGCGCCGAATCTTTGGAAGCTGATATTTTGACACGAATATGGCCTTGACATCGGCGTGTCGCAGGCGAAATAATAGATCGTTTGACTCTTCGAGTTTGACCGATAACGGTACGCTGATCGCTCCGGCATAGAACATGCCTAATTCCGAAATGATCCACGCATTACTGCCTTCGGCCAGAATGGCGATTTTATCTTTGGGCGCAATACCTATTGAGGCCAGACCCGCACCCACTTCAATCGCTTGCTCGCGCGTTTCGGCATAGGTGGTCGGTTCGAATTTATGGTGCCGTTTTTCGAGTAAAAATGTCTTTGCTCCGTACTTTTCAACCGAACTCTCGAATAGGTCTATAATGCTCTTTTTCATGTTGCTAATCCATTTTTAATACAGCGAGGAATGCCGATTGAGGCACCTCTACATTACCGATTTGGCGCATTCGTTTCTTGCCTTTTTTCTGCTTTTCGAGCAATTTGCGTTTACGCGAAATGTCGCCGCCATAACATTTGGCAGTCACATCCTTGCGCACGGCCTTGACGGTTTCACGCGCAATGATCTTGGCTCCGATTGCAGCCTGAATGGCGATGTCGAACTGTTGGCGTGGGATTAACTCTTTGAGTTTTTCGCACATCTTGCGTCCGAAATCGTAGGCATGATCGGTATAGGTCAACGAGGATAGAGCATCGACCGGTTCGCTGTTGAGTAGGATGTCAAGTTTGACGAGTTTGCTGGGCTGGAATCCTGTGCGGTGGTAGTCGAACGATGCGTATCCCTTCGAGATGCTTTTCAGTTTGTCGTAAAAATCGAAGACGATCTCCGATAATGGCATATCGAAGTTGATCTCCACACGATCTTGTGTGATAAAGGTTTGATTCTTCATCACACCGCGTTTGTCGATGCACAATTTGATGACGTTGCCCAAAAATTCTGTTTTCGTAATGATCTGCGCCAGAATATAGGGTTCTTCAATGGTGGCGATTTTTGTCACTTCGGGCAGTCCGGAAGGGTTGTGAACCTCGACACATTCGCCGCTCGTAGTTGTGACACGGTACGAAACGTTGGGTACGGTGGTGATAACATCCATATCGAATTCACGGTAGAGGCGTTCCTGAATGATCTCCATATGTAATAGTCCCAAGAATCCGCAGCGGAATCCGAATCCGAGGGCCAACGAGCTCTCCGGCTCAAAGGTCAGCGAGGCATCGTTGAGTTGCAGTTTTTCGAGAGATGCGCGCAGATCTTCGTATTGGTCGGCTTCTACCGGATAGACTCCGGCAAAGACCATCGGTTTGACATCTTCAAATCCGGCGATCGCCACCTTCGATGGATTGACCACCGAGGTGATCGTATCCCCCACTTTGACATCGGCCGAAGTTTTGATCCCCGAGCAGATATAACCCACATCGCCCGCCTTAATCTCGTTGCGTGGCTGCATTTTGAGTTTCAGCACGCCGATCTCATCGGCATCGTATTCGCTGCCGGTGTTGTGAAATTTGACGTGTTCACCCTTATGAATGGTTCCGTTGAAGACTCGGTAATAGGCTATAATGCCGCGGAAGGGGTTGAATACAGAATCGAAAATCAAAGCCTGCAACGGAGCATTTTCATCTCCCTTTGGAGCCGGCACACGTTGCACGATTGCCTCCAACACCTCTTCGACTCCGATTCCGGTTTTACCCGATGCCAACAAAATATCCTCATCTTTACATCCGATTAAGTCGATGATCTGATCTTTTACCTCGTCAATCATCGCAGAATCCATGTCGATTTTGTTCAGTACGGGGATGATCTCCAAATCGTGGCCGAGAGCCAGATATAGATTCGAGATTGTCTGGGCTTGAATCCCTTGTGTTGCATCAACTACCAACAAAGCCCCTTCGCACGAAGCGATTGCACGCGATACTTCATACGAAAAGTCAACGTGTCCCGGGGTGTCGATCAGATTCAAGGTATATTTCCCTCCGTCTTTGGCCGCATACTCCATCTGGATAGCATGGCTCTTAATCGTAATTCCCTTTTCGCGTTCGAGATCCATATCATCGAGTACCTGCGCCTGCATCTCGCGCTGATTGAGCGTGTGGGTCTTTTCCAACAAGCGGTCGGCAAGGGTCGATTTACCGTGGTCGATATGGGCGATAATACAGAAATTGCGGATGTTTTTCATATATAAGTATAAAAATGTGCGCAAATATACGAATAAATTTTGAAAATTCAGAAGCCCTTTTTATGCTGGTTTTTGTCGGAGTATTTAAAATTTCTTATATTTGCAACCATTATCACTAAATGTTAGGTTAAGTTCATGTTAAGTCGTCAAATTGCATCTAAACTGCGAGGTTATGAGACCCCGTTCTATCTCTATGATACGGCGTTGCTGCGCCAAACTCTCGAAAGCGTTGTCTACGAGTCGAAAAAATACGGTTACAAAGTTCATTATGCCATCAAAGCCAATTACGATGACCATCTTTTGTCGATCATTCGCGAATACGGATTGGGAATTGATTGCGCCAGTGGTAACGAACTGCGTAAGGCTATCGAGGCCGGTTTTGAGCCGAAGGGAATCGTATATGCCGGTGTCGGTAAACGTGATAAAGAGGTGAAATATGCCATCGAACAGGATATTCTGGCGATCAACTGTGAGTCGATTCAAGAGTTGGAGATGATCGACCGTTTTGCGGCCGAGGTGGGCAGAGTGACGGATGTTGCTTTGCGTATCAATCCGGATATTGACCCGAAAACAAATCACTGCATCGACACCGGACAGGCAGATAGCAAGTTCGGAATTTCATACGAAGAGGTACTTGAACATGCGCAGGAGATAAAACGACTTAAACATATTAATATCATCGGAATACATCTTCATATTGGTTCGCAGATTCGCGAGTTGCACGTCTTCGAAAATATGTGCAATAAGGTGAATGTGATTGTCGAAAATCTGGTGAAATTGGGTTTTGAGTTCCAATTTGTCGATGTCGGTGGTGGCTTGGGTGTGAATTACGATGTGCCTGAAAACGAACCGATCCCCAACTTTGCGTCGCTGTTCTCAATCGTTCATAACCACCTTGCGGTTGGTGAGCGCGAGGTGCACTTTGAATTCGGACGTTCGATTGTTGCCGAGTGTGGGGAGTTGATTACAACGGTACTATTTAATAAAACCACTGCCACGGGGCGAAAATTGGTGATTGTTGACGCTTCGATGACCGAATTGATTCGTCCTGCGCTTTATGGAGCCTACCACAATATCGAAAATATCACTTCGGAAGAGGAGGCGCGCGAAAAATACACGATTGTCGGTACAGCCTGCGAATCGACCGATGTGTTTGATGAAAATGTCAGTTTGCGAAAAACACAACGCGGTGATTTGTTGACTATTAAATCGGCTGGGGCTTATGGTATGTCGATGGCATCGCGCTATAATTTGCACGACCTTCCGGGAGCTGTTTACAGTGATGAGATTTAGTATTGGTGGTCATACATAGTCTGAATAAGGGGGGGGTATCGTGCGATTGTCGGCGATGCCCTCCTTGTTTTTTCTACTTAACGGATTTTGAAAATGTGGTTATCGTTGGCGTTTACCTCGGCTGTGCTGTTGGGTTTTTATGATGTAGTGAAGAAAAAGGCACTGACTGATAATGCCGTGCTTCCGGTGTTGCTGCTCAATACGCTCTTCTCTACGTTGATTTTTCTGCCGGCCATTCTCTCGGCCGAATGTGGTTGGGGTTGGTTCGATCATACGCTCTTGGAGAGTAGTTCGGGTGGGTGGCCGGCGCATGGATTCGTGATTTTAAAATCTTTAATCGTGCTGACTTCGTGGATATTTGGATATTTCGGAATGAAGCATCTGCCCATTACGATTGTTGGCCCGATCAATGCGACCCGTCCGGTGATGGTGCTCGTTGGCGCAATGTTGATTTTCGGCGAACGGCTGAATCTCTACCAATGGATTGGTGTGATGTTGGCGTTGGCTTCGCTCTTTCTGCTCAGTCGGTCAAGTCGTCGCGAAGGGGTTGATTTTACCCACAATCTTTGGATCTTGTGTGTTGCGATGGCTGCTGTGACGGGGGCTTTGAGCGGGTTGTATGATAAATATATCATGGCTCGTTTAGATCCGGTTTTTGTGCAGAGTTGGTATAATCTTTATCAATTGCTGCTGATGTTCGTGGTTGTCGCTCTTTTGTGGTGGCCGCGCCGCAGAGCGACCACTCCGTTTCATTGGAGCTGGGCGATTCCGCTGATCTCTATCTTTCTGAGTATGGCGGATTTTGCCTATCTCTTTGCTTTGCGTGATGGTGATGCGATGATTTCGGTTGTGTCGATGATTCGTCGTGGATCGGTGGTGGTGTCGTTTTTGTGTGGAGCGTGGTTGTTTCGGGAGCGGAATTTACGGTCGAAAGCGATTGATTTGGCCTTTATCCTGATCGGAATGTTCTTCCTTTGGCTGGGGTCAAAATAAAAATTTTAAATAAGTATGTCGTGCGAATTGTTTTCCTCGCTATTTTGGGCTACCTTTGCCGCTGAAAATTAGGTGAAGAGCATGATTACAGTTTCAAATTTAGAGGTACAATACGGAAAACGAGTTCTTTTTAAGGATATTAATCTGAAATTTACGGCAGGTAACTGCTATGGTGTCATTGGTGCGAACGGAGCCGGTAAGTCGACCTTCTTGAAGGTATTGAGCGGCGATGTGACCCCTACGCGCGGAAATGTGGCCTTTGGCCCGAATGAGCGGTTGTCGGTGTTGCGTCAGGATCACTTCGAATACGATGATCAGACGGTGCTCAACACCGTGTTGATGGGGCATGAGCCGCTGTGGAATATCATGAAACAGAAAGAGGCTCTCTATTCGAAAGCGGATTTTACGGAGGAAGATGGAGTCAAGGTGGGGCATCTTGAAGATCTGTTCGCCGAGATGAACGGTTGGAATGCCGAGAGCGATGCAGCTAACTTGTTGAGTAGCTTGGGCGTGGGTGAAGTGCTGCACGACCAATTGATGCGAGATCTGAGTGCCAAAGAGAAAGTGCGTGTGCTTTTGGCGCAGGCCTTATTTGGCAAACCCGACAATTTGTTGCTTGATGAGCCTACCAATGACCTCGATATGGCTACAATCATGTGGCTCGAAAACTACCTTTCGAATTACGAAAACACGGTGCTTGTCGTATCACACGACCGCCACTTTCTGGATTCGGTCTGCACCCATACGATCGATATTGATTATAGCGACATCAATCTCTTTTCGGGTAATTACAGTTTTTGGTATGAGTCGAGCCAGTTAGCGTTGCGTCAGCAGCAAAATCAAAATAAGAAGGCCGAGGAGAAGAAAAAGGAGTTGTTGGAGTTCATCCAGCGATTCAGTGCCAATGTGGCCAAATCGAAGCAGACGACATCCCGTAAAAAGATGCTCGAAAGATTGAATATCGAGGAGATCAAACCCTCAATGCGCAAGTATCCGGGGATCATTTTTCAACCCGAACGCGAAGCGGGGACAAATATCCTTTCGGTGGAGAGCCTTAGTAAGAGCATCAATGGTGAGGTGCTGTTTGATGATGTGAATTTTACGGTTGAAAAGGGTGATAAGATTGTATTCCTGTCACGTGATGCGCGTGCTATGTCGGCGTTGTTGGATATATTAGCCGGCGTTGATAAGCCTGATACGGGTAGTGTGGCATGGGGTACTACGATCAAACATGCCTATCTACCGCTGAATAATGCCTCGTTCTTCGAGAGCCAACTCTCCATTATTGATTGGCTCGGGCAATATTCATCGGATACGACAGAGGTCTATCTGCGTGGCTATCTGGGTAAAATGCTATTTAGCGGAGAGGAGGTTTATAAACGGGTCGAAGTGTTGTCGGGTGGCGAGAAAGTCCGCTGTATGATTGCGCGCATGATGATCCAAGAGCCGAATACCCTACTGCTGGATTCGCCGACGAATCACCTTGATTTGGAGTCAATTCAGGCTTTCAATAATTCGCTGATCAACTATAAAGGCAACGTGCTGATGACTTCGCACGACCACGAATTTATCAATACGGTGGCAAATCGTATCATCGAAATCACACCGCATGGTACGGTGGATAAGTATATGGAGTACGATGACTATATCACCGATGAGCAGATTGCAGAACGATTGGCTAAAATGTATTGATCGAGTTTTCGGATATAAAACCAGCGGTCGGGTTGTAGAATCCGACCGCTGGTTTTTATGTGTTATTTTAGGTTAGATGATATGATCTAACTTGTTTACGGTCTGTTTAATCTCATCATCGCTTGGTGCGTAGTCTTTGAGTTTTCCAGCCAAAAATTGTTCGTATGCATAGAGGTCGATAACCCCATTTCCCGAAAGGTTGAACAGAATTGTTTTCGATCTACCCTCCTCTTTGGCGCGTTGCGCTTCGCGGATCGCCACGGCGATAGCGTGAGTCGATTCGGGGGCTGGAATGATTCCTTCGGTTTGAGCGAAAAGAATGCCTGCGGCCAGTGTTTCGGTTTGTGGCGCGGATTGCGCCTCGATCAGTTGATCTTTGAGTAGTTGGCTGACAATCGAACCGGCTCCGTGGTAACGAAGACCACCGGCGTGAATGTCCGAGGGTTGGAAATCGTGCCCTAATGTGTACATCGGAAGTAACGGGGTGAATCCGGCCGTATCACCAAAGTCGTATTGGAATTGTCCGCGCGTGAGCTTTGGGCAACTTGATGGTTCGACAGCGATGACGCGGATCTTTTTACCCTCTGTGAAATTTTTGCGGAGGTATGGAAATCCGATTCCGGCAAAGTTACTCCCTCCTCCGAAACAGCCAATGACAATATCGGGTTCGGCATCGGCCATCTCCATCTGCACGATCGCCTCCTGCCCGATTACTGTTTGATGCAACAATACGTGGTTGAGAACGCTCCCTAAGCAGTAGCGAGTATCTTCGGGGTGTTGCAAAGCCATCTCTACCGCCTCCGAGATGGCAAGGCCGAGGCTACCCGAGCAGTCGGGATCGCGTTCGAGGGCTGCACGTCCCGATGCGGTCATCGTTGTCGGCGAAGCGTAACATTGAGCCCCCCACGTATTCATCATCAATCGGCGGTAAGGTTTTTGGTTGTAACTTACTTTGACCATAAATACCTGCAAATCAATTCCGAAATGCTTGGCGGCAAAGGCGATTGCAGAACCCCATTGTCCGGCTCCGGTTTCGGTGGTCAGGTGTTTGATGCCCTGCTTGTAGTTGTAGTAAGCCTGCGGAACGGCGGTGTTGGGCTTGTGTGAACCGGCTGGCGATACGCTTTCATTCTTGAAGTAAATCTTCGCAGGAGTGTCGAGGGCTTTTTCTAAACCGTAGGCGCGTACCAACGGCGTCGGTCGCCATATTTTATAGATATCCTGCACCTCGTCGGGAATGTCGATATATCGTTCGACCGACATCTCTTGATTGATAATTTCATCGGCAAAAATGGCTGACATCTGCTCTTTGGTGATAGGTTGCTTGGTCGCAGGATGGAGCGGCGGTAGCGGTCGATTGGGCATGTCGGCTACGATATTGTACCATTGTGTGGGCATCTGACGCTCGGTCAGGCAAAACTTCTTTGTTTTCATCTTCGTTATTGTGTGATAAAGTTATTGGTAAAAGAAAAAGCCCGTTGTTTACTCTCTCGTAAACAACGGGCTTGTGTATTGGGGCTGAATTCTTTCAACTATACACGCGCAAAGCCGCACTCATTGTCCACGAGAGTCAACGAGCGCCACCACCATGCTTGTATGTTGAAATTTTGAATCATCAGTTTCTTTTCTTCGCTTGCAAATGTAACAGAGAAAATTTGCATATCCAAATTTTTTTTAATTTTTTTTAAATACCTATATAGATAATCGTGAGGAATGCTCTTTTTTTTGGCGGAAAATTGCTATCTTTGTCTGAATTTAGCAAAATCATAAATTATTCGATATGAACGTTTCGTACAACTGGCTTAAACGTTATCTGAAAACAGATCTTCCGGCAGAGAAGATTGCCGAGATATTGACCGATATCGGTCTTGAAGTAGAGAGTTTCGAAAAGATAGAGACGATTCGTGGTGGTCTGTCCGGAGTTGTTGTGGGCGAAGTTGTGACTTGTGAAGAGCATCCGGATTCGGATCACCTGCATGTGACGACAGTCAATGTCGGTGCAGCCGAACCATTGGGGATTGTTTGTGGTGCGGCAAACTGTCGCGCTGGATTGAAGGTGTTGTGTGCTACGGTTGGGGCGGTGCTCTATCCGAACGGAGGAGAAGAGGAGTTCAAAATCAAACGCAGCAAAATTCGCGGCGTAGAGTCGTTGGGGATGCTTTGCGCGGAAGATGAATTAGGAATCGGATCGTCACACGAGGGCATCATGGAGTTGCCGGCCGATGCGCCTGTGGGCATGACGGCCAAAGAGTATCTCCATATTGAAGATGATTATCTGATCGGAATCGGATTGACACCCAACCGTATAGATGCCGCTTCGCATATTGGCGTGGCGCGTGATTTGGCGGCTTATTTCCGCAGTCGCGGCGAAGAGGTTGAATGGCAAATGCCCGATGTCTCGGCTTTTGCCGTTGATAATCACGACTTACCGATTGCCGTGCGCGTGGAGTCTTCGGAGGCAGCACCGCGTTATGCCGGAGTGACGGTCAAAGGGTGTAAAATTGCCCCCTCACCCGAATGGATGCAGAACTGTCTGCGTGCGGCTGGAATTAATCCGAAAAATAATTTGGTCGATATTACCAATTTTGTCCTTTTTGAACTCGGCCAGCCCTTGCACGCATTCGATGTGGCGAAGATCGAGGGTGGGGCCATTGTTGTGCGCACGTGTGCCGAAGGAACTCCCTTTGTGACCCTCGATGGCGTGGAACGTAAGCTCACAACGTCGGATTTGATGATCTGCTCGGCGGAGCGTCCGATGTGTATTGCAGGTGTCTTCGGAGGGCAAGATTCAGGGGTGAGTGATACCTCGACCGATGTCTTTATCGAGAGTGCCTATTTTAATCCGGTATGGGTGCGCAAAACGGCTAAACGTTTCGGATTGAATACCGACTCCTCTTTTCGTTTCGAACGCGGTGTCGATCCGAATATGCAGGTCTATGCTCTCAAACGCGCGGCTCTGTTGATGAAGGAGTTGGCCGGCGGAACGATTTCAAGCGAAGTGACGGATCTATATCCTGCGCCGATTGGCGATTTTGTCTTTGATTTGTCGCTGGCTCGTGTCAATATGTTGATCGGAAAAGAGATTCCCGAACCGACAGTGCGGGCAATCATTGCCGCGCTTGATGTGAAGATTCTCTCCGAAAAAGAGGGGATTTTGACGGTTGCGGTGCCACCCTATCGGGTCGATGTGCAGCGCGAGGCCGATCTGATTGAGGATATTTTGCGAATCTACGGCTATAATAATGTTGAGATTCCGACTCGTGTGCGTTCTACACTCTCCTATGCTCCCAAGCCCGATCGGAACAAACTGATGAATCTTGCTGCCGATTTCTTGACGGCAAACGGATATACCGAGATTATGTCGAATTCGCTGACCAAATCCACCTATTACGAAGGATTGGAAGCCTATGCTGCCGAGCATTGTGTGCGCATTGTGAATCCGTTGAGCGCAGATCTCAATGTGATGCGCCAAACGTTGCTGTTTAATACTTTGGAGGCTGTTTCGCTGAATGCAAATCGCAAAAATGGCGATTTGAAAATCTATGAATTCGGTAACTGTTATTTCTACGATGCCGCCAAACGGAACGAAGAGAACCATTTAGCCCCCTATTCCGAGGAGTATCGTTTGGCAATTGCGGTGAGTGGACTGGCGACATCGCAGTCATGGGGCGAAAAACCGGCCAAAGCCTCGTTCTTCACGTTGAGAGCAATGGCTGAAAAGTTGTTGCGTCGTTTTGGCGTAGATATTTATACGCTCAACACCGAAACCTTGCAGAGCGATCTGTTTAGTGAGGCTCTTTCGATGTCGATGAACGGCAAAGAGTTGTTGCAGATCGGTACGGTAAGTGCCAAAATTCGCCGTATGGTCGATGTAAAACAGGATGTCTTCTTCCTCGAATTGAATTTTGATGCATTGGTGAAATCGACGAAAAAGCAGCGTATTGTCGCCGAAGAACTTTCGAAATACCCCGAAGTACATCGCGATTTGGCTCTGCTGATTGATCGACAGGTGACCTTCTCGGCTCTGCGTGAGGTTGCATTTGCTACGGAGCGTAAATTGCTGAAAAGCGTATCGCTATTTGATGTCTATGAGGGCGATAAACTACCCGAAGGTAAAAAATCGTATGCTTTGAGTTTTGTGCTCGAAGATAAAACACGCACGCTTGACGACAAAACGATCGAGAAGATCATGTCTAATTTGATGTTGCAATTCCAGCAAAAGTGCGGTGCGCAGGTGCGTGCTTAATGAGCATATTTCGTCTATCATGCAAAAGACCGACTTAATTAGTCGGTCTTTTGCATGATTCCAGCAACGGTTTGATGCGTGGAGGCTGGATCGTTACCCATGGAGTTCCGTTGTCATCGCAGGTGGAGATAATGCGTGCGGCGTGTACGGCTTGTGTTGGCTGGAAGGTGATGCGTCCGCTGTTGAGATTTCCGATGCGCTCGAAGGTCGTGCCATCGTATGATACTTCGGCATATCCGGTTGTGATGATTGTTTTGGGGAGTTGGCGATTCCCGGTTTGAAGTTGAATTTCGCGACAAACAATCGGGGTGCGGAAGGTGTATAGAATCCAATCCTGCTGACGACAGGCACGACGTGTGCGCGACATCCCTTTGTAATTCGCGGCGTTGGTATAGGGGTATTTTGTCTCTTCGCCCATTGAGGTTGTGATCGTTACAGCCGGTGTAATCGTTTGGTAGAACTCCGGTAGGTGCACCTCGGGACTGCGCCCCGTACCCCGTTGCGAGAAGATTGTGACTTGTTCGGGGTGTAGATCGTGGAGCGGGTGGCGATAGCGGTGTATCTCTCCATCCTCGACCGTATAGTAAAGTTTGGATTGATCATCGACCGACGCTGTGATGCGGCCGGTCGAGTCGCATTGCACTTGTGGCGGTGAGAGTCGAAACCGAATACCCATAGCAGTCATCCGGTCGTAATGTTGTTCGGTCAACTCGCGATAATACTGAGCCCAATCAACGGCTTGGCCGCTCCATGCAATTCTCGAAAGCGCGCAGATGCGTGGAAAACACATATAATCTATGTAGTCTGGCTTTTCGGGATGGTGCGATATGTAGGCTTCACTCCAAAAAGCCCCTTGCAATCCGATTACATGCGCCATTTGCTCGGGGGAGAATCCGGCTTTTGCAAAGTCGAATTCGGCGGTTTTGCGCGTATCGAATACGGCAGCCCAATCGTGGCCGGCCTCTTCGGGGCTTTGTCGCATATCGAAGTAAAAATATTCAGCCGGCATTACTACCGTTTTATACCCTTTTGCGGTTGCATCGAGGCATGCTTTCGCATTTTCCCAACCGTAGACATGGCAGTCGTGCGACAGAAGACCCGTGCGCACGGCCTCGTTCCATACGGCCGGCTGTTTTCCTTTGTCGGAGAGTATCTTTGCCACTCGCTCCATAAACAGATCCTCTAATTGATGTGGATCGTTCATCCCTTTTTGTTGCATCAACTTGCGGCAGTCGGGGCAGGTTGTCCACTGTGTCATATCCACCTCGTCGCCTCCAATATGGATCTGATGTGACGGAAACAGGTCGCAGATTTCATCCAAAATATCTTTTAGCAGCGCGTAATTGGCTTCGCGAGCCACACACCATGCCGAGCGGTAGTCATAACCGTTGGTCGAGGCGAGATCGGGCGGATAGTTGCAGCGAATTTCAGGATGTACCGATGCGATGTCGCGACTATGACCGGGGAGGTCAATCTCTGGGATGATCTCGATGTTGCGCACGGCAGCATAGCGAATGATTGCGCGCATTTGCTGTTGGGTGAAGTAACCGCCGTATTTCTCACCCCATTTGCCATATACCGGACGGATAGGGGAATCTCCGCCTCGATACCCTCCGATCTGGGTCAATTCGGGATGCGATTTGATCTCGATGCGCCACCCCTCGTCATCTGTCAGGTGAAGATGTAATTTATTGATGTTGTGATATGATAGCAGATCTATATAACGCTTTACTTCCGCTTCTCCCATCCATGTGCGTGCCACATCCAACATCATGCCTCGGTGGGTGAATTGTGGTGCATCGGCATAGATTCCGCACGGAACGTGGAGGGGCAAACGGCAGGATTGGGTGTAGATTTTTGGTGGAAGTAAGCGCATCAATGCCTGAATGCCGTTAAATACGCCACCGTAACTGCCGCCCGCAATTTCGATGAAGGTGGGTTTGACGGTCAGCCGATAGGCCTCGCCAATTAACGATGGGTCGAGGATTAACGCGATGGATTGGTTGCCGGGTAGATAATTCTCCTCCTTGGTTACATCCATATATAGGCAGATGTAATCGGCCAGCGGCGCGAGTCTTTTGTCGTAACGCAAGGTTGTTCGATGTGTGATCGAACCTTGATTTGAGGAGGGTTCAGTGCTTTTGACTGCGGGTTGTGCCGAGAGTTGTGCCGGATTGCTGAGCAAAAAGAGAAGAGGTAAAAAAAAGGCAAATTTCATGTAGAAGAGAAAAAATTGTTTTGTACAAAAATACTTTTTTTTAGGCGAAAATACTACCTTTGTTGTAATTTTATGAAAGATAATATGGAAGATAAACGTTTGGAAGCTACCGCCCGATTGTTGGAGGTGATGACGACCTTGCGCCGTGAGTGCCCTTGGGATCGTGAGCAGACTTTCGATTCGTTGCGAAGCAATACCATTGAAGAGACCTACGAGTTGGCCGATGCTATTAGCGATCACAACATGGAGGGAATTCGTGAAGAGTTGGGCGATCTGCTGTTGCATGTTGTCTTTTACTCGAAGTTGGGCGAAGAGGTCGGAGCCTTTGATTATGCCGATGTGGCCAATTCGTTGTGCGATAAATTGATCTACCGACACCCTCATGTATATGGCGATATCCATGCCAACACCCCCGATGAGGTGATGGCGAATTGGGAAGCCCTCAAACTCCGCAAGAAAAATCGGAAAAGCGGGACATTGGGTGGTGTGCCGCAATCGTTGCCGGCTCTGGTCAAAGCGTACCGGATCGGAGAAAAAGCGGCTGGCGCAGGATTTGATTGGGAGCAGAAAGAAGATGTTTGGGCGAAGGTACGCGAAGAGTTGGCCGAGGTGGAGACCGAAATGAAATCAGGACGTAAAACCGATCTCGAAGGCGAATTTGGCGATCTGTTTTTTGCACTTGTCAACGCTTGCCGATTGTATGGAGTAGATCCCGAATCGGCATTGGCTCGAACGAATAAGAAGTTCATCGGACGATTTAATTATATGGAAGAACAAGCGGCTGCCGGCGGAAAAACCTTGCGTGAAATGACGCTCGGAGAGATGGAAGAGCTATGGCAGCAGGCTAAAAAAACGGAATAACTATGGCATTGATTCGAAAAGTGCGAGGGCATGAGCCCGTTGTCGGTGAGAATACTTTTTTGGCAGAGACCGCCGTGCTCTTGGGCGATGTGACGATCGGACGCGACTGTTCGATCTGGTACAATGCGGTTTTGCGTGGTGATGTCAACCGGATTGTGATTGGCGACCGCACCAATATTCAAGACGGTGTTGTGCTGCATACGATCTACGATCAGGCGAAACATCCCTCCCAAACCATTATCGGAAATGATGTGTCGGTGGGACACAATGCGATTATTCACGGTGCGCACATCGGTGATAATTGTTTGATCGGTATGGGGGCTACCCTACTGGACAACGCGGTTGTTCCCTCAGGTTGCATCATTGCGGCTAATGCGCTGGTGCTCTCCAATGCGCAGTTGGAGCCGAATTCGCTCTATGCCGGAGTACCGGCCAAGCGGATTCGTGAAGTGACCGATGAACAGCGAGATGAGATTATTCGCCGCACGGCGCACGATTATATGCTCTACGCATCGTGGTATAAGGAGTAGTCGACACTAATGAAACTGCAATCGAAATACTCTTATCTAATTCTCAATCTGCTGGTTGCTGCGGTAATCAGTATGGTGGTCAATTTTTCTTACCTGCTGTTTCTGCTGGTCGATCAAAAGGCTGAACCCGGTAGGCCCCCAAAAGACCGGATCATCAGTCGTAACGAACAGGGTATTTTGCGGCTACACCCCGATGGCCACGGCTATCTGATCTACGGTAATGGCGACAGTCTATATATGCCGATGTCCAGAATTCATAAATTGGGTTTGGTTGATGGGGATAGTTTAGTGGTCGATCTCACGCCGCGGCGGAGTCGAGGAGCGCATCCGATGGCTTGTGATGTAAAGATGCGCAATGGGGCAGAGTTTGATTACGGCACATTGCTGAATAGGCCCTCTCGAATCACCGATATGACTTGGCAATTGGTCTATTATCTGTTGGTTTCATTTGTATTGCTGACGATTTTGACGGCCTCGCGTCGCAACTATTCGGCTTGGCGATTTGTGCGAGGATGCCTATGGTGTCTGGTGGCGGCTACTATGCTCTATTTTTTTGCTCCTAATACCGATTTTCGTTCGGGGCGCATCGAAATTAATTTTATGAGTAATCGCATGCTCGATTATATGCTATTACTAAAATGTTCGTTTGCGGTAGTCGTATCAATGCTTTATGGTCGGATTTATGTGCTGATTTCGCAGCGACAGGCGGTTGTTGTGGAGAATGAACAGTTGAAAAATGAGAATCTGACGACGCGCTACAACATGTTAGTCGGTCAGATTAACCCCCACTTCTTCTTCAATTCGCTCAATTCGCTGGCGATGCTCGTGCGCGAAAAGCAGCATCAAAAGGCTTTGACCTATATTGATCAGCTCTCTTATACGTTCCGTTACATCATCCAAAATGGGCAGAGCACGTTGATGACCCTTGATGAAGAGTTGAAATTCGTCGATGCATATAGTTATCTCTTTGAAATTCGCTATGCCGATAAGCTTTTTTTTGATATTGAAGTGGACGATCAGTACCGTTCGTGGTTGTTGCCGGCACTATCCCTGCAACCATTGATTGGTAATGCTGTGAAACACAATATGATCACACGCAATAAACCGTTTCATGTGCAGATTCGTACCATTGATGGCCGACTCGAAGTGTCGAATCCGCGCATACCCAAGCTTGAACCCGAACCTTCGACCGGTATCGGTTTGGAAAATCTGCGTAACCGTTGGAAACTCATTACGGGGAGTGATATTGAAATCATAGCCACCGAATCCACCTTTACCGTGCGGCTGCCACTACAACCTCCCAGCACTTTATGAAAGCACTGATCATCGAAGATGAAACGGCGGCAGCAGTCAATCTGGCCGCAATTTTACGGCAGGTAGCTCCCGATGTGGAGGTGCTTGCTACGTTGGAGAGTGTGGTCGAAACGATTGAGTGGTTGCGTGTAAATCCGCAACCCGATCTGCTGTTGATGGATATTCATCTGGCCGATGGCGATTCATTTCGGATTTTTGAGGCGGTAGAGATCTCCGCACCTGTTATTTTTACGACTGCCTACGACCAGTACGCGCTGGAAGCCTTCAAAGTCAATAGCATTGACTATCTGCTCAAACCAATCAATGTGGCCGATGTCGAGCGTGCTTTTCGAAAGTTAAGATGTTTGACCAATAGCGAACGCGGTGAATACCCTTCGCGTGTGCGAAAAATGGTCATGCGGCAACGCGAAGAGGTCTTTTTGGTGCAGGTTCGCGACAAAATTATTCCGCTGCGGCGTAATCAGATTGCATTCTGCTATACGGCCAATGAACGTGTGACGGCCTACGGGTTCGATGGTACAACCTATCCGCTCGATAAAACACTCGAAGCATTGCAGGCGTTGTTACCCGAATCCGATTTTTTTCGAGCCAATCGCCAATTTATCATCTCACGCCAAGCTGTCAAAGAGATTGCAGTTTGGTTTGGTAGCCGCCTTACGTTATATTTGACGGTTGCTACCCCAGAGCGGATCGTCATCTCCAAGTCCCGTGTTCCCGAATTCAAACAATGGCTACGGGCGTTTCAACCTATGGAATAGTCGATTGACCCCACGTTTTTTCCGTTTTACCCCTTGACTGAAATCTACTGATGATTTTGGCCTTACCTTTGCATCAGAGATCCAAATAAATGGGTTTTGAAATTTAAAAAGAGTAAAACGATGAAAAAGACATTTTTTGCAGCCTTTATGGCGTTCTGCCTGTTGGCAGGATCAAGTGCTTTTGCGCAACAGAATAGATCGGCTCAGGCTCCCAAAGAGCGTCCGACTGCCGAGCAGATGGCACAACACCGCACCGAACGTATGACCAAAGAGTTGGGCTTGAACGAGGCTCAGGCCAAACAGGTGTACGCACTCAACCTTCAACAAGCCAAAGCGATGGAGGCAAAGCGGGACGATAAGCAGGCGGATCGCCAAAAAATGCAGACCGCTCGTCAAGCAAACGATGCCCAGATGAAGTCGATTCTGACGGCTGATCAATACACAAAGTGGTCGGAGATGCAGAACGCACGTCAAGATGGCAAACATGGTCCTAAGGACTGCAAATCAGGAAAATGTGGTAAGGATAGTCTCAAATGTGGAGATGGCTGCCACAAAGGGAACTGCAACAAGTCTTGTCCGAAGAAGGGCAAAGAGTGAGGGTTAGGTTTTCAATGGCTTGTTGCAGCCAGGGTGTCGGTCTGGGCGACTGACACCTTTTTTATTGCTCTCTTTTTCAATTGGACAGATACTCAGAAAATCTTATCTTTGCATACTCTTAAAACTGAAAACTTAAATTATTTATAATGAAACGTCTACTACTGACTACCCTGCTGTCTGTTTTTTCGATAGCGGCATTCGCTCAAAAAGGATCGGTAACGGCCACCGTAGTCGATGCCGATACTTCGGAAACGGTTGCCGGCGCGGTGCTGACCGTTGCTTCGGTAAAGAACCCTGACAGCAAACAATATTTCACATCGGCTTATAAAGGATCGGTCACTATCGCTGCGCTGGCCTATGGCGAATATACTCTTTCGGTGGCTTTCTTGGGTTATAATACCCTCGAAACAACGTTCAAAGTAACTGCTGCCAAACAGAACATCGGGTTGCTGAAACTCAAACCCGGTGTACAGATCGAAACGGTTGTCAAAGAGGCTAAATCCATGCGTACCTCACAAAAAGGCGATACGGTTAGTTACAATGCTGCTTCATTTAAGGTGGCAAATGATGCTGATGTGGAGGGTCTTCTGAAAAAAATGCCGGGCGTTACTGTTTCCAACGGTTCGGTCGAGGCTCAGGGCGAAACAGTCAAAAAAGTGTTTGTTGATGGGAAGGAGTTTTTTGGTGAAGATGTGACCACGGCTATTAAGTCACTGCCGGCCGAGGCGGTGGATCGAATCGAGGTGTACAATAAGTTGTCGGATGCAGCCGAATTTTCGGGTATGGATGATGGCGAGGGGTACAAGGCACTCAATATCGTGACTCGCGGCAATATGCGTCAAGGTCAATTCGGTAAACTTTATGCCGGTTATGGATACGATGCCGATACAAAAACTGAGGCGCGCAATAAATATGTTATCGGTGGTAATGCCAATATTTTTAGCGGAGATAGCCGCGTTTCAGTAATCGGGCTGTTTAATAATATCAATCAGCAGAACTTCTCGTTTGAGGATATTCTGGGTGTTTCGGGTAGTTCGGGTGGAGGCGGAATGCGTCGCGGAGGCGGTGTTGGTGATTTTATGACCGAGCAGCAGCCGGGTGTGGCCAAGGTGAATGCGATAGGAGTTAACTACTCCGATACGTGGGGAAAACGTGATCAGGTAACCTTTCAAGGGAGTTATTTTTTCAACAATACCAATACCGTTAATCGTTCGACTACCGACAAATGGTATGAATCGCCGCTGCCGATTGATACGCTTGCCAACCGTGGTTACTCATCAACGTTAGCCAATAACCACCGTTTTAATGCGCGTATGGAGTGGAAAATCTCCGAAAATCAGAATTTGATGATTCGACCAAGTTTTAGTTACCAGTCGAATGATCCATTGAGTTCTACCACCGGTTGGCAGTTCGGAGAGAGCGGTTATAGCCGAACGGACAACCATAATGATGCAATTCGAGAAGGTTACAATATGCGTTTATCCGCTGTATATCGAGCAAAATTGGGTAAGGCTGGCCGTACAATAACACTTGATGGGACGGGAGCTTATGCCGATAGTAAGAATAACGCAAATTCATACTCGAATTTGGCGGGAAGTGTTGATGAACGCCCCGATGGTGCGGATTGGGAGGATTGGGATCCAACGGCCTACACTTCGCTCCGTTATTTGCGCAACGTTACACCCTCTTCGAGTTATCGTCTGCGGGGAAATTTTACCTACACCGAACCTTTGGCCAAATATGTGCAGTTCAGTGCGCAATATCGGATGTCTTACGAAAAGCAGGAACGCGACAAACGTTCGTATGTGACCGGTTCCGACTATTCTACATCGGGACTTACTCCCGATCCTTCGTTGTCGAACTCCTATGAGAGTAGTTATCTGACTCATAGTTTCGGCCCCGGTATTCGATATGCCAAGGAGCGTAATACGTTGATTGCAAATGTTTATTATCAACGTGCTACGCTGGATGGTCAAATCGTTAGAGCTGATGCTGAAAAGATTAATCATTCGTACAACAACTTGACCTACTTCATGATGGGCCAGTTGAATATTAATCGTGAAAATACCCTTCGGCTGTATGTCCGGTCATCAACCGATAATCCGTCGATTACCGATTTACAGAATATTTACGATGTGTCGAATGCGCAGAATATTTCAAAAGGAAATCCCAATCTGAACCCCTCTTATACCCATAGCATCAATTTCCACTATGTAAATTCCAATGTCGAAAAGGGACGTACTTTTATGTGGATGTTCTCCATGCAGAATACCTCGGACTACAATGCCACCCATCTGGTTTCACGCCCAGGAACGATGGCTATTGATGGCAAGAACTATAATCCGAACTACTATTCGACAACGGTTAACTTGGACGGATATTGGAGTTTGCGAACTCATTTGAGTTACGGTTTTCCGATCGGATTTCTCAAAAGCAACTTTAACCTCATGGGAGGGGTGATCTATACGATTACACCGAGTATGATTGGAGGTACGGTGGAATCGGCAACCGGAGTGATTACGGGTGGCGAGCGAAACGACTCCCGTAATATGGGGTACGATTTCCGAGCAGTTTTGGGTAGTAACATTTCAGAAAATGTCGATTTTACCTTGTCGTGGAATGGAACGTACAATCAGGCAACCAATTCGTTGAATACATCCAATGCCAAGAACCGCTACTTCAACCAGACGGCACAAGCCGACATGAAATTTACCCTGCCACTGGCTTTTACCTTTACGGCAAGTGCTGCCTATACGCAGTACCTCGGTTTTACGAACGATTACAACGATACCTATCTGCTTTGTAATGCGTATGTCGGTAAAAAGATATTCAAGAACAAGCGCGGTGAAATTATGGTGGGTGTGAATGACATTTTCAATCAGAACAAGGCGTTTGTACGTTCTACCGGATCGGGATGGACACAGAATGTTACCAATAGTGTCATCGGTCGCTACTATATGGTGCAGTTTACCTATAATTTACGGCGTTTCGGTAAAAAAGGTTCTACCAATATGAAGGATTACGAGAACGGCGAGCAAAACGAGTTTAAACAACGCAGTCGTATAATGGGGCCTCCACCTTCGGGTGGCGGAGCGCCCCACCGCTTCTGATTACAAAGAGCGTCAGACCAATTGGCCTGACGCTCTTGTTTTTAGGAGGTTATCCCCATTCATTGTACCACCTTTTACCAAACCGATTGGCACGTTTTTGGGGGCACGATTTCTACAATCCGTCAATTTGCGCGAACTCGAACGACCGATTCAGGCAAAGAACTACTCCTCTTTTTTTGCGCCGTATTCGCGCTCCTCGCGACCGATCACACGGTGGATGCCGAAACAAGCTAATCCTCCGTAGACGATGATTAGAATCACGAGGGCTTTGATTTCGGAGAATATTTCGTTGAGTGAGGCCCCCATTGTTTGCAACCGGATAAAGCCGTTGATTCCGTGGCTGCTGGGAAACAGTTGGCCGAGGTTGTAGAGCCAATGCGGTATTCCTTCGCGCGGATAGGATACACCGCTGACCATCAGGATCGGAATAGATGACCACAGCAGCAGAAGCAGCGAATTTTCGCGATAACGAAATAGTGTTGAAACCGCGATACTCAGTAGAATACAGGCTGTCATGTAAATGGCCATAAATAGAATGATAGCAGCTGGTGCCCCATTCATCGGATAGTGGAATAGGCGGTAGTGCAATCCCAAAATGTAGGCGACTGTTACGGCATAGATCGAACCGTAGACCAATGCTCGTCCCGCCACAATCGGAAGGGTTGACATGCGCCGGCGTCCCGATGGGCAAAGTTTTCGGTATAATCCAAATTCACGCCACGTACCTCCGATCATACCGATGCCGATGAGCATTGTTTGCTGAATGATGACCAGAAGAATTGCCGGCATGACGAATGTCCCGTAACCCAGGTAGGGATTGAATAGCGTGTGCGATTCGTAGATAACGGGTTGCGTGATTGCTTGTGCCTGAGGCATATTGGCTCCCTTGGCAATGAGTCGTTGAAACTCGACCATTGCACCGGTTTTGGTGATGGATGCCACCAACTCCTGAAAGACCTGCCGATACATCAAAAAGTAACTTGCATCGACATAGACGGCTACATTTGCCTGTGAACCTCCGATGAGTTTTTTCTCATAGTCGGCCGGAATATAGACAATGCCGTAAATTTTCCGGTCATAGAAAAGTTCGCGTGCGGCCTCCATGTCGGTAGGTTCGTAGGCTACATAGGTGTTTGGTCCCGCATCGAATGTGTTGATGAGGCTGCGGCTTGTGGGGGTGCGGCATTCATCAATGGCTGCGATCGGAACGTTTCGCAGAACCTCCGGACCGTAGGCCAACGAGTAGACCGTCCCGTAGATCAGCAGCGCGAAGACCAGAATGAGCATGACACCACCATCGGTGAAGATCGTGCGGTATTCGTTGCCGATGACCGCTGTGAATTGTCGCCAGTAGGAGGCTATTTGACGTGTAAATCGACTCATATTACAACCTCCCCCAGAATTTTTCTTCGGTGCATACCTTTTTTAAACGCGGTAGGCATAGAAGTGGAATAACGATGAATAGTAGCATATAACATAGATCGGGCAGTGAATATGCCGCCGGAGCCCCACGCAACATTTGGTCGATAAAGATGTCGGTGTAGTAGGTGAACGGGAAAAAACGACTGGCTAATTGCATAGCTGGCCACATCGCCATGATTGGAAACGTCAGTCCCGAAAAGGTGAAGGCGAGAACTGAATATCCGCCACCGATCGAGAGCGATAATCGCAGGTTGGCCAGCAGAGCCACAATCATCATCGAGATCGCCTGATAACTCAGAATAAAAAGGAGTGTACCAACCAAAATAACCCACAAACTACCGTTCAGCGGGGTTCCAACGGCCTTGAAAATTATCACGAACATCACCAACGAGATCATAAACATGATTGCAGTTATCGGGAGCAATTTACCGACCAGTGCCGCGGGAGTCGACCCGTTGGCTGTGGCAAACCACTCGCCGGCTGTGCCGTGTTTGAGCTCAGCTCCGATGACGAAGACGGAAACCATGACCACAAAGATCATCAACATCATCGGCAAGAAACTCGGTGACAGGTAGTAACCGTAATTGATGTACGGATTGAAAAGTACGTGCTTGCTGAATCTGACGGGCATCAACTGCGCCATAGCCTGCAACTCGGTCATCCCCTGTTTTGTCAGCAGTTGGATCTGAATGCCGGCTGTAAAAGTGGCGACACAGGTCTGTATGTCTTTCGAAAGCAGGCCGTTGACTGTAACGTTTGTGCCGGATATATAGGCATCAATGGTGGTTTGGCGGTTGCTGAGGATATTTTTTTCGAAAAATGATGGGATCAGGACAATCCCCGAAATTTTGCCTTCGCGCATCAGTCGCTCCCCTTCTGCCATAGATTGTATCTCGTAGCATACCCACGCTGTCGGAGTATCATCAATCATCTGCGTGACCTTGCGCGAAAGCGAGGTGTGATCCTCATCGTAAACGGCGATTGGGACGTTGCTGATCTCTCCCTTGTCAAACAATAGGGCGAAAAAGGCAAAGGAGATGAGCGGAAGCAGCACCGTCAGCACAAACAATATCGGCTGATGGGTGATCCGATCGATCTCGCGTCGCAGCACGGCGGAGGTATTACGCAAGAAGTTCCGCATTTTTTATCTCTTGATTTTGTCCCAATCGACCAATACGCTCATACCGGGGCGCATATTTTCGACCTCGGTCACAGCCTTGGCTTTAACCACAAAGGTGCGGATGTCGAACCCTCCTTGGGTGCGGGTTGCCGCCCACGTGGCGAAGTCGGCTTGCGCGGCAATATAAGTTACTTCGAACTCTACATTCTTGTCCAGAGCCGGTACATATCCATTCAGATGAGTTCCGATGGTGATGCCCGGCATCAGAGTCTCTTTGATATTGAATGTTACCCACACATCGCTCAAATCGAGAATCGCAACAACCGGATAACCGCTGCCGACCAACTCGCCCTCTTCGGCAATGATGGTTGAGATCTCACCCGAGATGGGCGAATAGACCATCGCGTCCGAGATGTAGGACTCCACCTCGTTTACCGCTCCCTGAGCTTGACGCACCTTGGCTGCTGCGGCCTCCTTATCCTCTTTTCGAGCTCCGTCCATCGCCATGTCATACTGAGCTTTGGCGGCTTGTGCCGTGGCCTGCATGGCTTTGAAATTGGCCTGTGCCTCGTCAAATTTTTGAGCCGGAACAACCCCTTCGTTGTAGAGGTTCTGTACCCGATCGAAGGTCTTGCGTGCCAATTCCAATCCGGCCTGCGCCTTCTCCCACATATTCATGGCAGCTTCAATCTGCTGAATGCGAGCTCCGGCGATTGCCGCTGCATCCATAGCCGATGCCGCACTCTTAACCGCTTCGGCTTGTTCCAGCTTGGCATCAAGTTCGGGGGTTGAAAGCACATAGAGCAGTTGGCCTTTCTCCACACGGTCGCCTTGTGACACCTTCATGGCATCAATGCGGCCGGGGACTTTGGACGATGCTTTGAAAGTCGTGCACTCCACCGTGCCTTGAAGAAGTGTTGGGGTGCGCTTGTTGAGATACCAGCTAACCAATACCACCGCAAGGATAATAACGGTTGCGGCTGCGATAATTCCTAAAATGTTACTACGTTTCATATCGTTGTCTGTTTATTTTTTGTCAAAAACGATGGCCCGTGCATCCTGACGGCGCGCGTAAGCCGTAAATTCATCGCTGATCCCTGCCGTTTCGAGGAGTTGAGCCAACGCGAGGTCGTAATGAAAAGCCGCTTGGAGCCGTTCTGTACGCACTCCGGCCAGATTCAGTTCGGCATCAATCAGATCCGATGATGAACTCATCCCTTCGAGAAATGCGGCATTTTTCATGCGCAGGTACTCTTCGGCAAAAGCCAGCGAGGCGTCAATGGATGCCATCTGATTGCGGTAGTTGCCCATCTGGTTATAGAGTTTCTCGACAAGCACCGAGATATCTTGCGTGGCTTTGTTCTGCAACTCCCCGACACGTCGAACCGTCTGTTTAGCTGCGGAATATTTGAATTCACGATTCAATCCATCGAAGATCTTGATGTTGACACCTACCCCCACTGCCCAACGGGGAACGAGTCCGGCTACCTGATAATTATAAAACGAGCCACCTCCCATTGCCACTACCTGTGGCAGGAAGGCCGAGCGTTCGGCGCGCACTCCCTCTTCGGCCAAGCGGCGTTTGAGCGATACTTGATTAAGCAACGGATTGCGGGTTTGTGCCAGATCCTGATAATATTCGAGCGACTCAACGTTGCCTAACAGAAACATCGAGGTTGCCGGTTGCCAATTATTTTCGCGCCCTAACGTATTTGATAAAGCACTTGCGATTGTTTCAGCTTGCAGTTTGGCATTCGCCAATTCGCGTTCAGCTTCGGCCATCTTAAACTGAACATAGAGCAACTCGCTCTGCGCAATCATGCCGTTTTTTTGCAAAGCCTGTGCATCTTCGAGGTGCTTGCGCACACCGTCAACCACCTGCTGACGCACGGCAACAACCTGTGTCGAGAGTGCCAATCCGAAATAACGCTCCACCAATTCGGAGATCAAGCCGTTTCGAGTTTGGTTACCCTGCTCGATCGCACTCTTTTCGTTGATCTTGGCTGCTCGGTTTGCCGCATTGATCTTACCGCCCAACCAGATCGGGAGAGTCACCTCACCTCCTACGAAGCCCATACTTTGGTCTTGTACCTTCAAAAACCAATCGGCATTCATCAGCGGGTTGAGTAATCCTTGGATGGTCGGAATTTTATCTGCCGGAATCATTCCGTTCTGTACCAGAGCCGTCAAGCCGTTAGCGACCCCCTCTTTGACCGATCCTTTCATCTCGTTGAAATCGAATCCGATATCTTTGGCCATATAGGTGTAGGCTCCTGATACGTTGATTTGGGGCATTCTCAAACCAATCGCGGCGCGACGCTCTTGGGTGGCGGCTCTCTCTTCGTAGGCGGCGGCTTTCATCGCCGGATTTTCGGTGAGAGTGACAGCGATAGCCTCATCGAGGGAAATTGTTTGTGGCGGCTGCTGTGCCGAAAGTCGTGTCACCGTAACCAGTGCCGTTGCCGAGATGGCAATCTTAACTGCTATTTTCATATTAGACAATGCATTTAATGTGACAAAGATATATTTTCTTCTTATATATTACGCGTGCCGCCGGTGGTTTAGAACATTTTTAGTCCCTTATGGACACATTTACACCCTCTTTTCAGGGTTTTAAGTGGGCGTTGATTGCGCGAACCTCATCGCCCAGTTCGGGATAAAAACGAACATCAATTCCGGCTTCTCGTAGTGTCATAGCACCTCGACAACAAACAAAACAGGTGGGCTCATAGAGTGCAAATGCAACGTGAGAAAAGCCATGACGTATAATTAATTGGCTACAACTCTCCGGCTCACTTGCCCGTTTCGAACAGGGTTCCATAGAGGCATAGATTGCGCCCCCTTTCAAATCGGCTGCGGCGGTTGTGGCCTTGGCAATTGCCTCCTGTTCGGCGTGGTGCGTAGCGGAGGTTTCGTGGGTGTAGCCCGAAAAACATCTTCCATCGCGAGTCACTACAACCGCACCGACCCGATAGGCTGTTGCGCACGGGGTGCATTGTCTGCTGGCATCAATGGCCATGCGCAGGTAGTACATGTCATCGCGTGTCGTATCTGCATGGAGGGTATAAATTGCAACCTCCATGCCACCCAACACCTCTTTACGGCATGGGACATCGTTCTCAGGGGTGAAAACAAATGGGGTTCTACCCTGCTCTTTGCCAAGTCGAATGGATGGATTGACAGCCACACGAATCGTATCAGCCATCCCTTCGTTCAAAAACAGTTGCAAAATTTGTGCGCCCCCCTCGACCAATAGATGGCGAATGTTGCGTTTCTCCAATTCGGTGACAATCTGTCGGGATGTTATTGAATCTTCACTGAATATAACTTCTGCAACATCTTTTAAATGATCTTGTTGTGTGTTGGAAAAAACGATTCTCTCGCCCTCGCCTTCTCCGAAAAAACGCAGATCGCGCGCGAGTGCGCCGGAACGGGTGACGACCACTCTGGTTAGATCGGGTGATAGCCCCCGCTTACGACGCTCCATGCGCATCGTATCATCGCGAAGCAGGAGTGCCGGATTATCGCGCCGCAGCGTTTCGGCTCCGACCAAGATCGCATCGCATGTTGCTCGTAATTGCTGAACGGCTGCCCAATCTTCGGGCGTTGATATCATCAACCGTGTGGCTGAATTGTCATCCAGATAACCATCGGATGTAGTGGCTACGGAGAGAGTTATTCGCATGTTTTGAGTGTAATTAGTGTGACTTCGGGGCGAACCCCTAACCGCATTGGGTAGGCAACATAGCCTACGCCATCGTTGATGTAGAGAGTCTTGAATTTGTCATCATAGCGACCGCTCCATTGGTCGTATAACCAGGCAGCCGGAGACCAGCCGCGTCCCCAAGGTCGGAATTTCAGTTGCATGGCATGAACATGTCCCGATAGGGTTAGATCGCCGTAGGGAGTTGCTTTGATCTTTGCCCACAGTTGCGGCAGGTGTACTGCTGTGATATTAAACGTTGTTGTCGGAATACCGTGATAGGCTCGTATCAGCGTGTTTGCAGGTAGATCTCTGTTGTGACGGAGCTCACGTAATGCCGGATCAAACGAGATTCCCGTGAGCGAGATTGAGTCGCCGTTACGGTGTAGATATACGGTTGTATCCTGCAATACATGCCACCCCATTGCGCGCTGCCGGAGAAGAATCTCTTGTGCGGATGCGGCAATCGGATAGCGGAGGCTATCTTTGATATATGTTCCGATGTCGTGATTACCCGTTACGGAGTAGACCGGTGCGGCGATGCGTTGCAGCAAACGGCAATTTTGAGCATCAAGTTCCGATGGGCGGATATTGATCAGATCGCCGGTGAAGATCACCAAATCGGGGTGTAGTGCATTGATGTGATTGGCAAGACGAGTCAATTCACCCTTCGGAGAGACCAATGTGCCCAGATGAAGGTCGGAAATCTGCACGATGCGCAATCCATTGAATGACTCTGGTAGGCGTGAGGAGCAGACCTCCACGTTGCTTACACGCACTGATGTTCGTCCGATTGTAGTTCCCCACAGGATAAACACCACACTCGCAAGCGCGATGCAAACACCCGTGCGCGGAAGCCGTATGTACCGGAAAAGGTAATAAATCATGCGAGGAGGTACGGTGATGAACCAACCCCAAAGCAACCACATCGACACCTGCATAACGGGTGCCGTATTGTCGTGGGAAAAATAGCCGATAGCTGCAAGAACGAATGGCAGCAGGTCGGTGGCGGCTATCCACACGACCGTAGGCCCCAATCGCCATTGATGTCGATATAGATGCCATGTGTCTGCCAATAGGGCGATTAATGCAATTGCTATTATAAAAAGAAACATACCCCTTCTATCTATTAATAGGTACAAAGATACTCTTTTTCAAAATTCATGCAGAATTATTTGGCATATAACTTGCTAAAAGATGGTCAGATTTAACTCTCTGTAAACGAGTGAGAATATTAGAACAACCAATTTATTCGATCTATGAAAACATTACGACTTTTGATTGTAGCTCTGTTGATTACGGCCTCTGCCTCGGCGCAACGCCATTCAGACAGAGTACGCGGCGGCGAATACCAGCCGACGGTCTATCTGATCTCCGCACAGGAGGTGGATACCATTTACACTTGTCCGGCACAAAGAACCGCGGCAATGAATAATCTTGCGGCCGTAAACGGTGCTACGCAAGATTACATCGACACCTACCGCCCCGGATTTCAGCAAGTTGATAAACCGCAATTTGTGTTTGCCTCTAAAAACAACCGTTTCTCGTTAGCCATAGGCGGGTTCGTACAAACACGTGTCGCTTATGATTTTGACGGCTTGGTTGATAATCTCGATTTCGTTACCTACGATATTCCGGTTGTCGGAAATTATGCAACCAAACAGAAGTTGATAATGGATGCTTCAACCTCGCGAATCTACTTAAAGGGAATTATCAATACTTCGGCTCTTGGTCGCGTAGTGATCTTTATGGAAAACGATTTTCGGGGCGGATCGCAGGGCAATTACGATTTTCGGTTGCGTGCAGCTACGGTCTCGTTCCTCGGTCTGACCTTCGGTCGCGATCTTACTACATTCTGTGATCTTACGGCAGCTCCTTTAACGATTGATTTCCAAGGCCCGAATGCATACAATATCAATTATACGACGATGATCCGCTACGAAAAGAGCTTTGCGAACAATCATATGACGGTAGGAGGCGCGGCCGAATTACCGGAGGTTAGCGGAACTTACGGAACACAGTTTGAACCGATACCGCAGCGTGTTCCCGACTTTATCGCCTACCTGCAATATGCGTGGGGTGCAAATCGGGATAGCCATATCCGTGCTACGGGTGTTGTGCGTGATATGTATCTGCACAATGCGCGTACCGATAAGAACACTTCTCTACTTGGTTGGGGAGCTCAGTTCAGTGGTAATATTAAGGTCTGCCGATTCTTCCAACTCTTTATGAACGGAACCTATGGCGAGGGGATCACCCCATATATTCAAGATCTTGCCGGTTCGGGATACGATTTTACGCCCGATCCACGCAACGCCGATCGTATTCAGACGATGCCGATGTGGGGTTGGCAGGCAGCAGGACAACTCAACTTCACCAAACGTCTGTGGGTTTCAGGTGGTTATTCGGAGGTGTATGTTGAGAAAAAACATGGATTTTACGCCGATGACCAATACAAGCATGGTCAATATATCTTTGGCAACTTGTTTTACGCCATCACCCCACGCTGCAAGGTCGCAGCAGAATACCTCTATGGCACGCGCAAAGATATGGATAACAAACACAACCATGCTAATCGCGTAAATATGATGGTGCAGTACAACTTCTAAATCTTTAAACGCAAAATGAGCCCTGTTCTTTGAGTGGAACAGGGCTCATTGCATTACTTCAATAGCATGGAACGGAAATGTGTTAAGAGATCCGCCGTGCAAATAATCAATTTGTGTGGCTGTTTTTAAGGGGTTACTCCTTACCTTTCTGCACGCATCGGGTTGTTCAAGAAATCTTCGTAGGCAAGACGTATCCCGTTTTCCAACTCTGTTTTGTAGGTCCAGCCCAAAGAGGTGGCTTTCGATACATCGAGCAATTTGCGAGGTGTACCGTTGGGTCTTGATGAATCCCAACGAATCTCTCCGGTATACCCGATAATTTTTGCGACTAATTCCGTAAGGGCTTTTATCGTTAGCTCTTTGCCCGTTCCGGCATTCACGGTTTCGTTGCCGCTGTAATTGTTCATCAGAAAGACACACAGATTGGCTAAGTCATCCACATAGAGGAACTCGCGGAGGGGACTGCCGTCACCCCAACAAGTTACAAACGGAAGATTTTGCGCCTTTGCCTCATGGAAACGACGAATCAATGCAGGAAGCACATGGCTGTGAGTCGGGTGATAGTTGTCGTTCGGGCCGTAAAGATTCGTCGGCATGACACTGATATAATCGGTGCCGTATTGACGATTCAAAAATTCACAGTATTTCAAACCGGAAATCTTTGCCAATGCGTATGCCTCATTCGTCTTTTCCAGTTCGGATGTTAGCAGGCAACTCTCTTTCATCGGCTGCGGAGCCATGCGTGGATAGATACACGATGAACCTAAGAACTCTAATTTCTTACATCCGTTTTGCCAAGCGGCATGAATAACGTTCATTTCAAGAATCAGGTTATCATACATGAAATCGGCCAAGGCACTCTCGTTGGCGACGATGCCGCCAACCTTCGCGGCGGCAAGAAACACATATTCCGGTTTCTCTTCTGCAAAGAACCGTTCAACGGCATCTTGACGAGTTAGATCGAGTTCGCGATGTGTGCGGGTGATAATATTGGTATATCCTTGCCGTTGTAATTCGCGGACAATTGCTGAACCGACCATGCCGCGGTGTCCGGCTACATAAATTTTTGCACTCTTTTCCATACTATTTCACAATGCCCTTTTCGAGATACTCGGCGAGGTTCGTTCGTACTTGTTCTCCGGCTCGCTCGACGGCAACCTTCGCCATATCCGCGTCAACCATGATCTTTACAAGCGCCTCAAAAGAGGTTTTCGCTGAATCCCAGCCTAATTTTGTTCTTGCTTTGGTTGGATCACCCCAAAGATTTACGACATCCGTCGGACGATAGAAGTCCGGTGAAATCTCGACAAGAACCTGCCCTGTGGCGGCATCAATACCCTTTTCATTCTCATCTTGTCCCTCCCATCGAATTTCGATGCCTACATATTTGAACGCAAGGGTTGCAAATTCCCGCACAGAGTGCTGGACACCAGTTGCGATCACGAAATCTTCGGGTACATCATTTTGCAGAATCAACCACATACACTCCACATAGTCTTTTGCATAGCCCCAGTCGCGAAGCGATGAAAGGTTGCCGAGCAATAGTTTTTTCTGTTTACCTTGAGCAATACGAGCGGCTGCAAGCGTGATCTTGCGTGTGACAAATGTCTCGCCTCGACGCTCCGACTCGTGGTTGAACAAGATGCCCGAGCAGCAAAACATATTGTAAGCCTCACGATACTCCTTGACGATCCAATATCCGTAGAGTTTAGCCACGGCATAAGGACTATATGGGTGAAACGGTGTTTTCTCGTTCTGCGGAACCTCTTCGACTTTCCCATAAAGTTCCGAGGTCGAAGCCTGATAGATGCGACAAGTTTCGGTAAGGTCACACTGGCGCACAGCTTCCAAAATGCGCAACACGCCGGTCGCATCGACATCAGCCGTGAACTCCGGTGAGTCGAACGACACTTGTACGTGGCTCTGCGCTGCGAGGTTGTATATTTCGTTTGGCTTTACTTTTTTCACCACTTGCAGAATGCTCATCGAGTCGCCGAGATCAGCATAATGCAGGTGAAATCTGGGGTATCCTTCAAGATGTGCAATGCGCTCCCGAAAGTCCACAGACGAACGGCGTATCGTGCCATGAACATCGTAACCTTTGTCCAATAAAAACTCAGCCAAGAACGAACCGTCTTGACCGGTGATTCCGGTTATTAGGGCTGTCTTCATTCGTGAAATTAATATTTATGAGTAACTTTAGTCGTAATTAGTTCATATATTTTATAGAGATACCTCAATGATTCAAGCAAAATATTACTGTATATGCCATTCTCGCGAAAAGCCCGTTGATGATCGCGTAAAATCTGTTTATGACTGGCAAATCCATTGGTCGAGGTTCCTCCGGTGCGCATGGTCACAAAATCTTTTTTGATATATTGCGTCCGGATTCGACTCACAAAAATCAATCGAAGTAAATTTTCAAAGTCTGCTCCGATTTTGTATTCAAGATTGAATGTTCCGTATTGGTCATAGATGCATTTTTTGCAATAAAATGATGGATGCGCTGGCATGAATCCGAATCGCATCAATCTACGCGAGAAAATGCGAGAAGAGTAGAATCGTACACATTTGTTTAAATCATCATCGTTAACATAATGGATATCACCGTAAACAGCATCAATATCATTATTCTCAAATGCAGACGCCACCGTGGTTAATACATCTGTGTCCGTATAAAAGTCATCGCTGTTAAGTATTCCCAATATATCACCCGAGGCCATGGCAATACCTTTATTCATGGCATCATACAATCCTTGATCCTTTTCACTCACGCAGTGAAGTCTACCATTATACCGAGGCACCAATTCGTGCACGATCTTCATGGTATGATCAGATGAACAGCCATCTACTATAATATGTTCAACATCAGGATATGTCTGAGCCAATACACTTTCCATTGTATGGCGCAATGTTGCACCACTATTCCATGTGGCGGTGATGATTGATATTTTCATAAAAAACAAGTGAAGAATTGAATAAGATACCCGAAAACACAATGAGGCAGGGTGTAATACTCTCTCGTTCTATGTAAGGCTTGTGAACCAGCGGGCATGCAGTTTATGATTCGAAAATTATTCGATCTGCAATCTTCATAGCCGGATTCCCACGATAAATTGAAAATGGATCGAGATTTTTAGATGCAATGGAGCCTACCGTTAAAATACTATGTGAATACAGGGTTACACCGGGACATATGGTAGAACGAGCACCGACCCAAGCCCCGTCTTCTATTATAATCGGTTTAACCATGAGATCAAACGTTGGGCGTTTGTAATTATGATTGCCGCACAGCAACATTGCTCCTTGACTTATGCATACATTAGCACCGATAGTTACTTCGACAAGGTTATCTATCCATACGTTTTCACCAATCCACGAGTAATCTCCAATTGTTAAGTGCCACGGGAATTTGACATTGACTGAGGGTTTGATAATAACACCTTTTCCTATGCGTGCGCCAAACAAACGAAGTAGTCTTACCTTCAGTTTTGAAGATGGATTCCACCTACAATTCAAAAAAAAAGCATTGATAAAATACCAAGCGATGGCTTTTATTTTCCCCGCACCGATATGGAACCGCGAATTATTATAATAAGCAAGATTTACTTTGTTCATGTTTTTAGAAACTGAAGATTTTTAGATAAAGAGTTTTTGTTTCGTTGTCGCAGAGATATCTACGAATAAAGGTTATCACATCTTTACGCATCTGTTCGTAACAATCACTATTCATGCGCGATAGCCTGTCTATCACAGGAGCATAACAATTTTCGTCTAAAGGCAAATCCCAGCCAATATTTTTCTTTTCTAAATTTAACCAAGGAGTTTTGTCGCTAATTACCACAGGACAGCCATTCATGAAACTTTCTAAAATGGCATGGCCGTAGTTTTCGCCGGTTGACGGTAAGTATAGTGCATGATAATTTTTGTAAATTTCCTGCATTTTCTGAGGAGCAACACTACCTTTGTATTCCACTTGAATGTGAGGGGGTAATTTGCTTATTACTTGTTGACATTTCTGCCAATAAGATTCAGAATTGATTTGACCATATATATGATAAACAACTTTTTCTTTGCATGTAGCCAATGCCTGTAACGCAAAAAGAGTGTTTTTTTCGGCAGATATACGGGCAAAACTAACCAGTCGTACCTCTCCTATGCTCTTTTTGCATCCATTGGGTTGCAAGTCCATTTTTCTTGGCAAATTTTCTGCCACTTTCACCGTGCTATTTTTAGAAATGGAAGCTTGTATATACCTCATTTCTTCTTCGTTTGTGGCATGAAAGACAACATTTTTATAAAGTCCAAGCATCTTGGCGACATCCAAAAACGCTTTTTTATTTATTTTTTTTACTGCTAAAGCATGTGGTGA
>CAYOKU010000011.1:0-39043 GCA_964404645.1 uncultured Alistipes sp. | reverse complement strand
ATCTGCTCGTTTACGAGCTTGATGAGTGCGTCTTTGTTCATTGTTGCAACAATTTTAATATTCCGCATTCGACATTTCCGCTGTGCTGGGTCTACCATACGGAACTCTTACCCCGTAATCCTGCGGTACATATCTTGACGATCACCGCTACTGCCTTACACCCAATGAAAGAGGTCGATACACGCCCTAATGGGAGGGCAAAGGTAAGAAAAATATTTCACACCGCGCAAGTGTGGCATAAAATTCACTCGTCACAGCGCAAAAATCACTATCTTTGTCCCTAAAAACAGAGGTATGACAAAAGAAAAATTGATATTGGTCACCAATGATGACAGCTATAAATCGAAAGGACTCGAAGCCGCGATTGAGGTTGCGCGCACCTTCGGGCGTGTCGTTGTGGTGGCTCCCGAGCAGGTACAAAGTGGCATGAGTCAAGCCATTACAATGTATAACCCACTCTATCTACGAAACATACGTAGCGAAGAGGGGTTGGATATGTATGCCTTTTCAGGCACACCGGTCGATTGTGTGAAGATGGCATTCGACTACATGCTGCGCGGACAAAAGGTCGATCTGGTTATCTCAGGCATCAACCACGGCTCCAATTCCGCCGTCAACGTGCTCTATTCGGGGACGATGGGGGCGGCAATTGAGGGGAGTTTCTACGGCTGTCCGTCAATCGGACTCTCTCTCGATGACCACGGAGAAGATGCCGATTTTGAGGCAGCCGTGCAATATGGTCGCAAAATTGTCGGCGAAATTCTCCACCACCCGACCACGTTGCCGCTGTGTCTGAATGTCAACGTTCCGGTGGCCCGCCCCGAAGAGATTTGCGGTGTACGCATCTGCCGTCAGAACCGCGGTTATTGGCGCGAAGAGTTTTTTCGACACGAAGATCCGCGCGGGCGCGAATATTTCTGGCTCACGGGAGCCTTCGTCAATGAGGAGCCCGACTCAGACGAAACCGATGAGTGGGCACTCGCCCACCGCTACGTTTCGGTGGTTCCGGTACAGGTGGATCTAACCGACTACCGACAATTAGACCAACTGAAAGAGCGATTTCAATGAGCTTCGAGAAATAGAAATCACCCAAGCGGTTCGAAGATTGAAACCGCCAATAAATTGTAAATTAAAAAAACACGCCTATGTTAATCAAGATTCTACTGGTTCTTGCCATTCTGATTCAGGCCGTTGCGGCCGCTTATGCATGGCGGTTGGTGCGAGCCACCAAGTACAATTCGGTATGGATTCTTTTCATCATAGGATTCACGCTCCTCTCGGCAGAACGGTTCGTGCAGTTACTGATGACCTCGGGGCACTACATCCCAAAATGGTGGTTCGGCTATCTGGGCATCGTCATCTCAATCTGTCTCTCGATCGGTGTGATGTACGCCCACAAACTCTTCAAATACATCGACCGCCTCAACCGCCAACGACAGCTACTCAACAAACGCATCTTGACAGCGGTGCTACGCACCGAGGAGAAGGCTCGCTCCCGCTTCTCAAAAGAGTTACACGACGGATTGGGGCCGCTGCTCTCCTCGGCCAAAATATCACTCACGGCACTTGCTCGCGAAGAGCACAACGAGGAGCAGCGCGAAATTATCGCCAATACAACCTATGTAATTGACGAGGCAATCCGCTCCCTGCGCGAAATTTCGAACAACTTATCGCCCCACGTACTCAACGATTTCGGGTTGGCGCGTGGCGTACAAAATTTCATCGACAAGAGTGCCGCCATGCACGATGTGAAAATTCGTTTCACCACCAACCTCCGCACCGAACGCTACGACACAGATATTGAGGTGATCCTCTACCGCGTAATCTGCGAACTGATCAACAACTCGCTGAAACACGCCGCCTGCAAGACGATCAACCTCTCGCTGGCACAAAACGGAACGGAGATGGTATTAGACTACTCCGACGATGGACACGGATTCAATCCGCAAGCGATGATGGATTGCGGCATGGGTTTATCGAACATCGCTTCACGCATCAATTCGCTCGGCGGGACATTCGACATCACATCGGCCAAAGGTAAAGGGATGCGCGCAGCCATCAGAGTCAATACCCAGCAACAGGAGCCTCCTCGCAAACGAAGAAAAAACCGCAGAATACATGGAATGTAGAATCATATTGGTTGACGATCACTCACTGTTTCGCAACGGATTGCGCGGTCTGCTGGATCGGAACACCGGTTGCCGCGTAGTAGGCGAGGCCGCCAGCGGCGAAGAGTTTCTGACAATGATCCGCGAAGTGGAGGCCGATCTGGTCTTTATGGATTTTTCGATGCCGGGGATTGACGGAGCGACCACTACCGAGCGAGCCTTGGCCGTCAAACCCGATTTAAGGATCATCACCCTCTCGATGTTCGGTGAAGAGAGTTACTACACACGCATGGTGGAGGCCGGTGCACGCGGTTTTTTGCTGAAAGACTCCGACATCGGCGATCTACTCGAAGCAATCGAAAGCGTGATGAGCGGTGGTAGTTACTTCTCTCCGCAACTACTCTCATCGCTTACAGGGCGCATGCGCACACGCGAACACGATGATACGCCCGATGAGCCGCTCTCCTCGCGCGAACGCGAAATTCTGGTTGCGGTCTGCCGGGGACTCTCCAACCAAGAGATTGCCGATGAACTCTTTATCTCGAAACGCACGGTTGATAAGCACCGCGCTAACATTCTCGAAAAGACCGGTTGCAAAAACACGGCAAGCTTGGTTGTTTACGCCATCCGTAACAAGGTCGTCGAGATATAGAGCCGCAGCAAATGAAGATCCTCCGAGAAGGGATCGGATTGCAAAAGCTCTCCCCAAAAACAAGAAGAGGGGCTGTGCGAAGGAAAACCTTCACGCAGCCCCTCTTTTACGCAAATTGTTATCGCAACATGCGGAGTTTTTTATCGGCCGCAGTGGCCACACGGAACGAAATCGCATATCCACCAGCAGCAGCAACCTGCTGCGAGAGGTGGCTCTTGGAGGTACAGCGCACCTCTCGAATTGTGTAGGCTTGCGGATTGGTTCTATAATCGGCATCGGCAGCATCGGCATAGATACGTGCCACGTAGACCGTATCGGGAGCCAAAAAGTCGAACGTCACCTCCGAGCGGCGCGGTTGCTCACCGGCGACACTCCCCAAAAACCACCTCCCCGATGTTTTGGCCTGACGTGCCACGGTGATGTACTCTCCGGGCTCAGCTTCCAAATAACGGCTTTGCTGCCAATCTATGGCCACATCCTTGATGAACTGAAACGCATCGGCAAAACGCTGATAATTTTCCGGCAGATCGGCTGCCATCTGCAACGGCGAATACATCGTCAGATAAAGAGCCAACTGATTGCACAGCGTTGCATTGACATGCGAGTGGTTGTCGGGGTTGAGCTTCGCGATCTCCATTTCAAAGATTCCGGGCGTATAATCCATCGGGCCTCCCTGCAATCGAGTGAAGGGGAGAATCGTGACATGAAACGGTTTCGTACCCCCGAAAGCCTGATATTCGGTTCCGCGAGCCGATTCGTTGCCGATCAAATTGGGATAGGTACGACATAATCCGGTCGGACGTACCGCCTCATGGGCATTAACCATAATGTGATGTTCGGCCGCCTGCTGCACGGCGTAGAGATAGTGGTTATTGAGCCATTGGCCGTAGTGGTGTTCGCCGCGTGGCAACATGTTGCCTACATAACCGCTCTTGACTGCGGTGTATCCGTAACGATTCATCAACGTGTAGGCCGCCTCCATGTGACGTTCGTAATTACGCACCGAACCGGAGGTTTCGTGGTGCATCATCAGTCGAATCCCCTTGGCATGGGCATAGTCGTTCAACATCGCCAGATCGAAATCGGGATAAGGGGTGACAAAATCGAAGACGTACTCCTTCATCTTTCCGAACCAATCTTCCCAGCCTACATTCCACCCTTCGACCAATACCTGATCGAATCCGTTCGCCGCGGCAAAGTCAATATACTGTTTTACCTTCTCGTTGTTGGCCGCGTGGCGACCGCTGGGTTTCAGCGTTCGGTAGTCGACCTTGTCAAGCTGCACCGAAGGCAGTTGATGCGTATAGGCCCAATCGCTTTTTCCGGTAATCATCTCCCACCATACACCGATGTATTTCACGGGTTTGATCCACGAGGTGTCGTCCAGCGCGCAAGGGTCATTGAGATTCAAAATAAGATTCGACGCCAAAATCCGCCGCGCATCGTCAGCAGCCATCACCGTGCGCCACGGCGAGCGACACGGAGCCTGCAAATGGCCCTTCCATCCCTGCGCATCGGGGGTCAAATGCGATGTGAAGACAAACGTCGAGTCGTTCAGATCAAGGTGCATGCACGAAAAATCGACAAGTGCCGCCTCGTGAATATTGATATAAAGCCCCTCATCACTCCTCATTTGGAGCGAAGTCTGTACTCCGGTCGGAGAGAAAACAGCTTGTGACGAGTTGGGGGTAACAGCCTCGGATTGCAGGCCACGAATCTCGGAGAGTTTCGAGCGAGTATAGTCGTACTCCTGCGTATCGTAATCGCCCGGAATCCAGAAGGCGGTATGATCACCGGCCATGGCAAATTGGGTTCGCTCCTCACAGAGGGTAAAGTAGGTCAACCGATCCTGCATCGGCCACTCGTAGCGAAAGCCCAATCCATCGTCATAGAGGCGAAAACAGATATTCATCCGATAGTCGCTTTTCGGCTGTTTCAATTCGACAAGAAGTTGGTGATAACGATTACGAATAGTCGCCTGCTCACCCCACACCGGACGCCACGCCTCATCAAATTCAGAGGGAGTTGTTCGCACAATTTCGAAACCATCGTACATTGAAACGGTGTTTTTTGCGCGGTGGTCGATCGAAGATCCGAACTCCATCGCACTACTTCCGCGCAGTTCAAAGCCCATCCGGCTCGGCAGCACCACGGCGCGACCTTTATAAGTAAGCGTATAAGTCGGAGCACCGCTCTTGTCGAGAGCAAAAGTGGCCACAAATGCGCCATCGGGCGAGGTTAGCTCCTGCGCCGACAACGGCACGCTGATCAGAGCAGCGAGGAGAGAGAGTGTAAAGGTGATTTTTCGAGTCATGAATACTATATAAGTGGGTTAGTTCCGGTTGAACTCGACCACGAGAGCCTGACGCGCGCCAACGGTAGTCGTATCGCAGAGTTCGATCGGTTCGCCGGTCAGCACATTACGCCCATTACAAAGATTATCCGTAATCTCGGCATAGTGCGACCATGGAATCGGCTTCCGTCCACGCGAATTGTTGATGTAGACAAATACGGCATCCGTATCATCGTAACGAAAATAGGCATAGGTGTTATCTCGGGTCATAAAATGGAGCGTTCGACCGTGATGAATGACGTTTTTCTGTTTACGCCAACGGAACAAACGCCGCGCATAATCGTGTAACGAGGCCTCCAAGGTCGGTCGTTGTGCCGGATCAAACAAGTTGACGGCATCTGCGGCCCATCCGCCCGGAAAATCAATACGCAGTCCGCCGTGACCTTGCGAAAGATCCTTCGAGGTGAACATCAACTCATCTCCGGCGAAAAGTTGCGGGATGCCACGCAGCGTGGCCAATAATACCATCGAAAATTTCAGTCGTTCCGGATTTTTGCGCACCACATCACCGATCCGCTCCGTATCGTGATTTCCCACAAAGATCATCATCTTCGAGAGATCGTGATAGACAAAATCGTGCGACAGACAGTCGTAAACACGGGTCATTCCCTCACCCCATTGCAGCGAATCGGTGGGCAATGCGCGACAGATTGCCTCTTGAAGCGGAAAATCCATAATCGAAGGCAGGTGCGAATCGAATCCGTCCTTATTCTGGTTGCCGCCCTGCCAATAGGCCAACTGTGGCACAGAAGAGGTCCAGCACTCCCCAACGATATTTAAATTCGGATACTCACGCCGCACCGCACCGCACCACTCGCTCATCGGCCCCTTTTCGTTATAGGGGTAGGTATCTACCCGAAAACCATCGAGGTCGGCAAATTCCGTCCACCAAACTGCCCACTGCTCGAAATAGCGCAAAAGATAGCGATTGTCGAGATTCATATCGGGCATCGAAGGAACAAACCACCCACTCTCCTGTAAACGAAGATCGTATCGCGAAGCGTTGGGGTCCATATTGGACGAAAAGCAGACGTTTGTTGCGGTGTACTCGGGAAAGAGGTGTACCCAATCCCGAAATGGCAGATCCTGCATCCACCAATGCGCCGTACCACAATGGTTGGTCACTACATCCATAATCACCTTCAACCCTTTGGCATGCGCCTCGGCAACAAATTGACGGTAGAGTTCGTTCGTGCCAAAACGCGGATCTATGTGGTAATAGTCGCCACAGGCATAACCATGATACGACTCTTCGGGTTCGTTGTCGAGTAAGAGCGGCGTCGGCCAGATCGTTGTTGCTCCGAGATCCGCCACATAATCCAACCGATTGATCATCCCCTGCAAATCTCCGCCGTGACGACCAAAAAAGGCGTTGCGATCGGCTTTCTCGTGCGTATCGGGGGTCGAGTCTATCGATGGATCGCCATCGGCAAAACGATCGGGCATCAGCAGGTAAATCAGGTCGGAGGTCGAGAAACTACCCCGAGTTGCCGAACCTTCGCGCCGGGCGGCCAATTGATAGGCCACCTTGAAGGATTCTCCGCCGCGTGTAAAGACGAGGTAATAGGTTCCTGCCTCGGCATCAGTCGCCACCGAAACGTCGACAAACAGGTAATTCGGGCTATCGGCTTGGTGCACAGCACTCACCTCTACACCGCGACCGCCCTCAATCCGCACATCGCAATTCGAAAGGCTGTCGCCGGCGATGAGTAATTGAAGCGGCATACGCATACCAACCCACCACGAGAGGGGCTCGACACGCGAAATACGGTTGTCGGCATCGGGGACAGAGGTTGGATCGAAGGTCGCCCGACCACCGCATGCGAGTAGTCCGGAGGCGAAACAGGTCATGACGATTCGGTTGAAGAGGGGTTTCATGGAGTAAAGTTAAGTTATTTTTTTGGAAATACGCGATTATAATTCGATGATTATCGAAGAGTAGGCCGGAAGTGTAATCAGATGGCGCGTGCTACTTTGTGCCTTCACACTCACACCATTCATATCGGCTACGGGGGCAGAGATGGTACCCGTATATGTATAGGTGCTCTGCGTCGCCGATACGTTGTGCACAACCAACAACTTTTCGCCAGCGTAACTGCGATAAAAGGCCATCACCTGTTTGTTCTCCGATGAGGTGTCGTTGAAATCATCAAGAAGAGTCATCTCTCCATAGGCCAATGCAGGATAGGTGTTGCGTAGGCGCATAAATTTGCGGTAAATGTTGTAAATCGAGCTGCTGTTGGTTGCCTGTTTGGCCACGCTGCCGATCCCAATATCGGTGTTGATCACCGAGCTGCGCCACGTTGTTCGGAAGGCGTCTTCGCTTTTGGGAGCCCACAGCATCGGCTCACGAACATTCTCATCGCCAGTCGATTTATCGCCCATCATCCCGATCTCCTCGCCGTAATAGATGTAAGGAGAGCCAACCGAGGTAAGCATCACCGCCGCCGCCATCTTTGCCCGTTCGAGCGACAGCGGCAACGATCCACCCACAGCCGTCCGTGTACGGTTCTCATCGTGATTCGAAAGTTTGGTTGCCTGAATGAAATCAGCTCGTTGAGCAGCAAAGATCTGTCGCTCGGCAATCATATCTTTGGGAAACCACTTGGCATGCGAATTCTGGATGGCATAGAGCAGACGGCTACTCCACGCGGTGAAGTCAAACAACGCGGGCAACCCCTTGTAATAGGCTGCCATCTGCTCGGTTTCGAGCCACGCCTCGCCGACCATATATATGTCATTAAATCCCAGAGTCGATTTTCCGTGAAAATAGGCATTGAGCGCGGTATAGAATTTTCGAAGGAATGTTGGATTTTCGTTCGATGTTTCGCTGTCGTAGATGTGTTTCACGGCATCAAGACGAAATCCGTCAACGCCCTTATCTACCCAGAATTTAGCCGCGTCGGTCAGCGCAAGAAACGTTGCATTGGACTCGCAGGTTGTCGCTGCGCCGTAATTCAGATCGGGCATCGAACGGTCGAATGCCCCTTGATATTTATACTCGGTTGTTCCACTCGAAACAGAATACCACCCCCCACTTGTTGTGTTCTTGTCGAAATGATAGAAACCGCGGTAGGGGTTCGTTTCGCTCTTACACGCCTCGGTAAACCAAACACAGCGATTCGAGGTGTGGTTGGGCACAAAGTCGAGTATGACTCGGATTTTACGCCGATGCGCCTCCGTCACAAGCCGTTCGAGATCGGCTACCGTTCCGTAATCGGGATTGACCGTGCGATAATCAACTACGTCATATCCGTGGTAAGAGTTGCAGGCATAGATCGGCATCAGCCAGATACCAGCAACCCCCAGATCGTGAAGATAGTCGAGTTTGGCCGTTACTCCGTTGAGATCACCGATGCCGTTGCCATCGCTGTCGGCAAACGACCGCACAAAGATCTCATAGAAGACTCCGGCTCGTTTTTCGCCATCGAAGGTGCGAGCATTGTATTGCGAAACCTGATCGACAATATCTTTTTCGACGGGAGGTGTAGGGTCAACCGACTCTTTGTTGTCGGTCGAGCAGGCTGTCAACGCAAAGATGGCCGACAAAAGCCACAAATAGAGGTTGTTTTTAAGGTACATGCTTTGAGGTTTGGTTTATTATATGCGACCGGCGGGCCGATCAAAGCCCACCGGTCTGAAAAACAGCGTCACTCTATTTACTTACGATTTTAATCGTATTGGGACTTTTCGACAGATTCAACGTAATGGTATATGTTCCGGCTGCGGGCACAACCAGATTACCTCCGCCATCGGGGACAAGCACCGTCTCCTTACCCAACACCAACGTTGCCTCCGTGGCAAGACCGAGGTTATAGCTCCATGCGGTATCATTGGTAAAATTCGCCTCGTGCATACGCACCTTGAATTGGGAGTCGATCGTGGCATCGAGCGTATAGATTCCGTTTCCTGCCGCCGTCATGTTGAAATCCTGCGACCAGTTTGTTCCGTTGACCGTACCGATCAGCCCGACACTCTGCATCGCGGTGGCCGTAGCAACGCCCGATTTGTTTTGGGCATCGAGTGCCACCGACCAAAAATAGAGGCCATAACCAAGCTTCATATTATCGCCGCTCGTCGCAGAAATATCATAGGCATAGGTGGTCGAAGGCTGCAACTTGCCACCCAACCAGATCGACCATTCGGGATAGGTAACCTTGAACTCGAACTCTGTACCCTCGGCCGTAGCCGGTTTATACATGTCGACAAAACCGGCATAATGCGTATCGTCTTTGTAAGGATTCAGGCGCGGCGAAGCATCGCCCAAATTCCAGTTGTAGTTGGCAAAAGCACCGGTTAACTCCAAATAGTCGGGATTGGGTGAGAGGTCTGCCACTACGCCGTCAATCGAGAGCGTAAACGGACTCTTCGTCAAATCGAGCACCAGCTGATGATTGCCTTTGGTCATATAGAGGTTGCCCCCATTGATTCGTAAATTGGTGCAACTTCCGCCCAACGTCAGTTGGTGGGTAACCCCGTCAACTTCGACATTCCACGCCTTGTTGAAAACCATTTTAAACTCTCCATCAGCCGGAAAAGTCGTGTTACACGTCCAACGAGCCGATGCAGCCTCATAGGTGAACTCGACCGGATGAGTCTGATCCCATCCGTTGATTACACCGACAACGCCGACCGAGGTGATCGGAATCTTGGTAGAATGCATCGTTGCTTCATTTAGATCGGCATACAGGTACGAAAGGCCTTGCGTTGCCGAAAGATTGACGGCCGTTGCTCCGCTTGGATATTTCACCAACGCATCGGCCGCACCACCGTAACGAGTTCCGAGCGGCGATTGCAACCGCGAGAAGAGATATTCGCCCGATGCGGGAAGTTGCAACAGACCGCAAAAGGTGTTTGTAAAGGATTTTTCCGAGTCATAAAGCGGTTGCATGCTAATGGCTTTGAGATAGTTCCACGAAGAGCCCGAATTGGCAACGTAGAGCACCTCTTCGTTCTCGCTGACAGCCCCCTCTTTGATCGTATAAGGATAGTCGAAGAGCGACAGTGTGAAGGCCGTGACCCCATCGCCCTCTGCCGTCAAATTAACGCTACCTTTGATTTGCAAATCATTGGCCGGAGCCCCCAACGAACAGTCGTACTCCGTACTACCGACCTTGATGTTCCACTGTTTGTTGAAACGAACCTTATACTCCTTGCCACTCTTGATGTTGCCGATCGCCATCCACCTCTTTGCGGTAGTATCGTAGGTCATCTCCACATCATCGCCGTCACCCCAACCGCCGACCGCTTCGCCGATGAGCGACACGGTCGTTAACGGAAGAGCAACATAGGTCATGGCATCAACATCAACTTGGAGGTAGTACAATCCGGGGTTCATCGTAAAGTTCCCCGCCCCTTCGCTGATGAGGGTACCATCGGTGACACCCGGCCCGTAGCTCGTACCACCCCAGTTGGGTTGAGAAGAGAGTTTGAACTGGTGACTGCCGGCATCGGTAATCTGAACAAACCCTTTGAACAAACCATCTCGCCCCTGCAACAGTCGCGAAACAGGCCCTGCACCGTCAATCTTCCACTCTTGGTAATCGCCAAATGCCCACAGATAGGTAATCTTGGAGTATTCGAACATCACAACCGCCGTTTTAGCCTCTTTGGTTGCTCCTGCAGCCGACTCGGCCGTCACACGAAACGTCACGGGGTACTCTCCCGTCAACCGAATACCCAACGCCGCAAAAAGATCGGAGTTCTTGCACGAATAGGTGCAAGCCGAAGTGGAACCCAGCATCACGAAATCGCCCGTAGTCTTTGCCGCCACGGTATAAGTCGTTGCAGACTGAGCATCGAATCGTGCCGGAGACCAAACCAGCGTAAAATCTTCATGCACGGTCAGATCGTTGACCACCACATCACCATGGCTGGTGATAACAGGATCGGATGACGATAAGGTAATTTCGTCGGGATCGTGGTTGCAGGCAGCAGCAAACGACAGTAGCGCAGCCGCCGACAAAATATATTTCAGAATTTTCATAGTGTTTTCTCTTTTTGTAAGTACAGGGGCAGGCGGCGTTTACCGCCCACCCGTTGTTCTCTTTAAGTGGTTATTGCGATCTTCGGGAGAGCGATTATGACCAGTTCCCAGAGATCGTAACCGCCCCCTATTCTACGTTTGTTATAGTTCCCGATATGGGCGAAGGATTCGTTTCGTCACCTGCCAAGGCCGCAATATCGCCCTTGAAGTTGATCGTGAAACGCACCCGTCCGGTGAGTTCACACGGCACGTTGTTTTGATCGTTGAAGATCAAATGGTCAAGCGTACCACCCCAACTATACAACCACGTTCCGTTGAGTCGGAATTTAAACGTATCCACCACCGCATTCTCGCACACAGCTTCCCATGTCTGTGCTCCGATCGCCGCATAATATTTGTCGGCATATCCTTCGGCCGAAGGATCGGTCGGCATGCCGACCAGCGACATCACCAGATCATTGTCCCAGCTACCGACAGCCGCGCCGACAACTCCGAGTTTGGCAACCGGCAACAGAGCCACTTTTCCGGCCGTATGTTCGGCATTGAGCGTTACGGTAATCCAATAAAGTCCCTCAGCAGCGGTAATATGTGCCGGATCGCCCTCGTTGGTCAACGCATTGGGATCACCACCCAGATTACCCGTCCAATTGGGGTTCGGGCAGAATTTGAAGTGGCAGAGATTATCGTCATTGTGGTTGGGAGTTCCGGCAGCACTACCCAAGAAGACCAAGCCTTCGTAAACATCGCTATTCATACCATTCTCCCAGAGTACGGGAGCCTTTGCCGGATTCCAGCCCTGATAGTTGCCGGCCACGTAAAGCGGTCGACGAATCCAAGCGGCCGCGGTTGATTTGATGGTCGTCACATTGAGCGAGATCGGTTCCGATTGTGTGATATAACTCTTTCCGGTCGAAATCCCCGATGTTACATAGAAAAATAGAAGCGAAGTCGCATCTTCGGGCACCGCCAACCCCTTGGTATTGACCAATGCGTTATTGAGTCCCTCTTTGGTCAGCGTGTAACTGGTGCTGTACGATTCGCCGATTTGGTAGGGCTCCGACTCGCCGTAAACGGCATAGAGCTTATACGAAATCGCAGCCGGATAGCCGTAGTCCACGGCACTCCACGAGAAGGTCACCTCGTTGGCGAGGGTCGCCTCGTCAATCACAATATCCGAATGAGCATTCATCACCGATGGCACAACCTCATCGGCAGCCATCGCCTGCATCTTATCATCCTTTTGGCAGGAGAAGAAGAGCAACGTGGCAAAGATTGCCATATATTTCATTATTTTCATGGTTCCGTTAGATTAAAGGGTAATTATTTTGCATAACCATCGTTCTGCCGCAGGTTGGTGTTGGATTGCAAATCGTCCGACGGCAAGGGGAAGAGTTTCAGGTGTTCATCAATCGCCTGTCCGCTCTTCACACCCCCTTTAAAAGGCCACAAATAGGCTCCGGAGATGTATTTATTATAACGGATCAGCGTTGTACGGCGATGTCCTTCCCAGAAGAGCTCTTTGGTTATCTCATTAAAAACATCGTCGAGGGTGATCGAAGCCGGAGTTTGCTGGGTCAGTCCTGCGCGGTGCTGCAAATCGGCAAGATAGCGAATCGCCTTGGTATCGGAGGTCGTTCCACCATCGTAACGGGTTTTAGCCTCGGCATAGGCCAGATACATCTCCGCCGAACGAATCATCGGAAAATCAATCGATGCAAACGATTCGCGTTTTGAATAGTCTTCGTTGTCGAGAAAGTGGTTGTTGTTGAATTTCACCACATGCCACCCCTTCGGGAAATCGGTCATCGTAATATCCTTGCTGTCGCAATATTTCAGCGAGAAGAGAGCACGTTTGTCGATAGTCGTGAAGGTGGGGTCTACGCCCGTTTTAGCCGCATCGACAGCCGACTGACCGATCAGATTTCTCACAAATTCAGACGAAGTGACCAATCCAGACCATTTGGCCTGCATGCCGAGCGGATAAGTATCCGAACTGGTACTGGCGGCAATGATGAAGGTCGGACCACCATAAGATTGTGTTTTGCTGGCATCGTAGCACGAAGCGTAGACTATCTCGCGCAGCGCATCGGCATTCTGACCGTTGTCACCCATGAATAACGCTGCGTAGTTTTGAGCCAACGGGTAGGCCGAAATCACCGCCTGAGCCGCATCCATCGCCAAGGTATAAAGAGCCTTCTCCTCAGTTCCAAGATAGCTCTTGTGATTCAAACAGAGGCGAGCCAGCAATCCATATGCAGCTCCCTTATCAACGCGCGGATAGGCTTGCGTATGAGCCGCTTTGAGTTTGGAATCATCGGCAGTCAACGCCGTCAACTCGGTTTTGAGCCAAGCAAAGAGATCGGCAGCCTTGATCTGCTGGGGTTTGATCGTACCGACCGGCATCGTTTCATCGGTAAAGGGCGGATTGCCGAAACAGTCGAGCAGCACCCAATAGGCATAAGCACGCAGGAAACGCACCTCGGCACGTTCGCCGGCAATCTCCGCATCGTTGTCGTTGGTATTGCGCAAGAAATCATTGGCGAAGGTCACCATCATCACCGCGCGGGTATAGGTCGCATAGATGGCACTATTTTTCGTGGTCGTCCATGCGTTTTTATTGACTTCGGTGTTCCACGAGTTACCCCACACGCATTTAGCCTCATCCGTCGAAATGGTCTGAATCGACCAAAAGGCGCGTAAAAACTCCGACTCTCCGGCATCATCCACCGCAATGTCGGCAGTACCGGGGCCCGACTGGCCGACCAGCGTAAAACCACCGTATATCTTGGCCAATTGGCCTTTGCGATAGGTCGGATTGGAGTAGACCTCACCGCTGGGAAGTGTCGTACTCGACAGCGGCTCCTGATCCAGATCACCGATACAGGAGGTGAGGGCAAAGGCAGCCAGAGCTGCAAAAACCATATTCTTTTTCATAGTCGTAATCTCCTCAGATTAAAAGTTAATACCCACACGCAGGCTGTAAATGCGCGGACGCGGATAGATATTGCTGTCAATACCACCGGCAACCGATCCTTCGGGATCCATTCCGGTGTAATTGGTGATGACAAAGACGTTTTGCACACCGGCTGCCACACGGATCGACATACCTTGCTTGTTCACATCGCGGAAGGTATAGCCCAGATTGATATCGTCCATCCGGAAGAATGAGGCATCTTCGAGGAAGAGATCGGAGAGGCGTTGCGAAGTCGTGGGCGAAGAGGTAAAGCCATATTTGGTAGTCACAGGCTGTGTATTGACAAAATAACCTTTGTCGATGATGTCGCGATAGTAAGAGGTCACCGAACCACGCAACACATCGTTGAACATATAGTTACCCACCGTGCCGTGGCCGTTGAAACCGAAGTCCCAATTTTTATAGGTCAGTTTGACATTGACACCGTAGTAGAAATCGGGATTGGGGCTTTTGTTGGTCATATAGCGGTCGGCATTGGTAATCTGACCGGTTCCGTCACGATCTACGAGTGCATTTTCGATCGGTTTGCCGTTGTCATCGTAGGCCTGCTGCCAGAGATAGAAGGTGTAGGGAGCATAGCCCACTTTGTGACGCTGTGCCGTATTACCCGTACCACCGCCGGCTGAGCCAAGGTCGATGTTATCGGTCGGTAACGCCGTGATTTTAGTTTTTTGGAACGTTCCGTTAAACCCGATGGTAAGGTTCCAGTCACACGTCTGCACCGGAATGAAATTCAGCGACATCTCAACACCTTTATTCTCCATCGAACCGATATTCTGGTAGACATAGTTCGAGAAGTTACTACCCAGCGGAACATTGACATACGAGAGCAAGTCATCGGTCTTGCGGTAGTAGGCATCGACCGATCCATTGATGCGACCACCGAGGAATCCGAAGTCGATACCGACATTGTAGGTGGTTGTCTCCTCCCATTTCAGGTTTTTGTTATAGGCATGCGGTTTGACCGGATAATAGAATTCGTTATTGCCAAGCGGATATTGCGTGGTCGGATCAACCGATATTTCGGCATACTGCAACGCAGCATAATTCTCGCCGAACTCCTGCTGACCGGTTATACCCCAGCCCAGACGGAATTTCAAAGCGGAGACCGCCTTCGAGTCTTTTAGGAAATTCTCCTGACCGACATTCCACGCAAATGCAGCCGAGGGGAAATAACCCCAACGATTATCCCCTACGAAACGCGAGGAGCCATCGGCACGCATCGTTGCCGTGAAGAGATATTTCGAGGCAATCGAGTAGTTCAAACGGCCATAGAACGAAACAAGCACATTACGCGAAGCATCGTGTGTAGTAGAGATCTGCTTGGTAGAAAAGGGCTCACCTTCGGTGGTTGATGCCGTGCGACCGTAATACCACGTATCGGTCGAAGAGTAGTTCTTGGCCCACGAATAACCCACCATGGCATTGAGGTTGTGGATGCCGATCTCTTTGGCGTAGTTCGCATAGAATTCGAGCAGTTGATTTCGGTGAAGATTCTCGTAATTGTTATAACGGCCACGTGTTTTATAGGCTCCATCATCGCCCGTATCGCGGTTGGCATAGATCGACCCAGGTTTGTTACCCTTGTCGCCATCGGTAGAGGTGATGTCGAGTCCCAGATTGAGGTTGAAACTCAGCTCTTCGAATCCGTGGACTTTATAGTCGACCTGCACGTTACCCAACGCACGGTAGGAACTATTCTGATCCCATTGGTCGTAGAGCAATGACATCGGGTTTGTCGCCGTCAGATCGGTTCCCCAGTTGAAATACCCGTTGTTTTTCGAACGGTCGATCGCACCCTCTTCGGTCCGGTGATAAACATCTTGGGTCGGGTCGAAGTAGACAGCCGCTCCCACAGCTCCACCATCGGCATAATTGGCCTTGTTGTAGATCCCTTTGGCATTGAGATTGACCGTCAGATGATCCTTCAAAAATTTGGGCGAAAGGCTGATATCCGCCGTTACACGCTGGTTGTCAGAAGTTTTAACTGTACCGCCATCGTAGGTATAGCCCACCGATGCACGATAAGGAAGTTTCTCTTTGAGAGCCGAGCCATAGATCGACACGTTGTGGTCGGTTGCGATGCCAACTCGATAGATCTGATCTTGCCAATTGGTATTAGCCGTACCGAAGAGCGCATTGGCTTTATCGGCCAGATCGGGATTCGCCGCAAGGATATACTCCTTGAATTGCGTGGCATTCATCACATCCATGGTTTTATAGTTGTGCTTGACGCTGACACTACCGTTGTAGGAGACACGCGGTTTGCCGCCTTCGCCCTTCTTGGTCGTAATCAGGATGACACCATTCGAAGCTCGCGATCCGTAGATTGCCGTTGCCGAGGCATCTTTGAGGACGGTAAAGGTTGCAATGTCGTTGGGGTTGACCGTAGACAAACCGTTCGACATGCCCACACCGGCCTCACGAGCCACGGGAACACCGTCAATCACGATCAGCGGATCGTTGTAAGCCGACAACGAAGCTCCGCCGCGGATACGGATTTCGGCTCCTGCACCCGGAGCTCCGTTGCCCGACACGATATTTACGCCCGGCACTTTGCCACGCAGCAACTCTTGTGGCGAGGTCAGCGCACCACGATTCACTTCCTCGGCCTTCACAGCGATGACCGAACCGGTCATATCGTTCTTCTTGACCGTACCGTAACCGATGACGACCACCTCATCGAGTGCCATCAAATCCTCTTGCAGCGTAATCCGCTTCAAATCGGACGAAGAGGCTACACGCTGCACACTTTTGTAGCCCACATAATTAAATTCGAGAAGAGAGCTATTGCTCTTGACCGAAATTTGGTAGTTACCGTTGATGTCGGTTGTCGTACCGTTCGTCGTGCCCTGCTCTACAACAGTGGCTCCGACAACGGGTGCTCCGAGCGCATCGACAACAACACCTTTGACCTCAAGCTTGGCCGATTGGGCAAAAGCAAGGGGGGGGGTAATTGCGAATAAAAGCATCACTCCCAAACACATAGAGAGAAGTTTTCTCATAAAGCCCATTGTGTTAGTTAACAAATTTAGATGATTGGTTATTTTAGGTATATCCTTTATTTCAACACGCGCACCGTTGCCGATTCATCGACTTGCCGCCGTTGACCGTAAACGGAGAGTTCGACCGGAGCCCCTTCGTTGGTGATTTTAACCACATCGCGTGTCACCGACACCGAGAGCACTCGTCCGCGATAGTGCACCTTAAAGGCGAGTGACTCCCACTCTTGGGGCAGATGCGGCGCGAAGTTCAACACGCCATCGACCATCCGCATTCCGCCGAATCCTTCGACCACCGACAGCCACGAGCCGGCCATCGAGGTGACATGACACCCCTCCTCGACTTCGCAGTTGTAGTCGTCCAGATCGAGGCGAGCCGTCCGCAGGTAGAGCGCGTAGGCATCGTCCATCCGGCCGATCTTCGTGGCCAGAATCGCATGCACGCAGGGCGAAAGACTCGACTCGTGCACCGTGCGAGCTTCGTAAAATTCGAAATTACGACGTAGGGTCTCTTCATCGAAATGTTCCTGAAAAAAATAGAGTCCTTGCAGCACATCGGCCTGCTTGATGAAACACGACCGCAGGATTCGATCCCACGACCATTTCTGATTGATCGGGCGTTCGGCCGGATCAAGGTCGCGTACCAACACCTGCTCTTTGTCGAGATAGCCGTCTTGTTGAAGAAAGATGCCCCGCTCCGGATCTTTGCCCAGATACATCCGTTCGTTGATCCGATGCCAAAGAGCGGTTTCGGTCGCCTCGTCAAAGTTTCGTTTGGCACAGATCCGCGCATAATCCGCCGGACGGGTTTCACGCAAACGAACCGCCGATTCGGCCGCATAACGCATCGTCCAACAGGCAATATAAGAGGTGTACCAGTTATTATTGACGTTGTTTTCGTACTCGTTAGGCCCGGTAACACCAAGCATCACATATTGCTGACGCGCCTCGGACCACGTGATTCGCTGTGCCCAGAAACGAGCGATAGAGATCAACACCTCCAACCCTCCTTCGGCCAGATACCCCTCATCGCCCGTATAGCGAATGTAGTTGTAGATCGCATAGGCAATCGCTCCGTTGCGGTGGATCTCCTCAAAGGTGATCTCCCATTCGTTGTGACACTCTTCGCCGTTGATCGTGACCATCGGGTAGAGTGCCGCACCTGCGCCAAATCCCAACTTGGCAGCGTTTTCGATCGCTTTATCGAGTTGATTATACCGATAGACAAGTAATTCACGCGCCACCTGCTCTCCGGCCGTGGCCAGATAGAACGGCAGGCAGTAGGCTTCGGTATCCCAATAGGTGACTCCTCCGTACTTCTCGCCCGTGAATCCCTTCGGCCCGATGTTGAGGCGCGTATCGACCCCCGTATAGGTTTGCAACAGCATGAAGATGCAGAACCGAATACCTTGCTGCGCCGCGTCATCGCCACCAATCGTGATGTCGCAACCGCGCCAACGAGCCGCCCAAGCTGCCGACTGCTCTTCGAGCAACTGCTCGAACCCACTCTGCTGTCCATCGGCCGCCACCGCACGCGCTGACGCAAGCAGCTCCTCAGGTCGGTGGTTAAGCGACGAACAGATACCGACATATTTATAGAGCGTTGCTGTTGCATTCTTTTCACGGCGAACCGTTGCCGTATGGCAAACCCGCTCCGGACGACTTTTACAGCGGAATTGTGCTCCTTCGAGTGTCACCGATTGCGCCCAAGCCACTTCGAATCCACTCTTTTTGGTGCGACTCTGTGTAGCATCACCCTCGGTGGCCACCAACTCCCAAAACTTCTCATCGTAATTAGAGTCCGAATTACGCACATCGGCATCAATAAATGGGGCAAAGGTGATTTCAACAGCACGATTAAGCGGTGTCACCGCATAACGAATCGCGCCCAACTCGCGACGTTCGAGCGAGAGAAAGCGTACCGCCTCAACGGCTACCTCCGCCCCGTTACGCATCTTTACTCGCATACGGCGTGTCAATACCGAGCGGCGCATATCCATCTCACGGTAAAAGGCAAGCACCTCAACCGCCGCCAAATCCAACACCTCTCCATCAATCGTAACATCTACCCCGATCCAGAAGGCGGCATTAAGCACCTTGGCGAAATAGTCGGGATAGCCATTTTTCCACCACCCCACACGTGTTTTATCGGGATAGTAAATCGCCCCGATATAGTTGCCTTGCAACGATTCGCCGGAGTAGTGTTCCTCAAAATTAGCTCGGCCACCCATCACGCCATTGCCCAGCGCGAAGAGCGATTCGGCCGATTTCACACGGGTCGGATCAAACTGTTCTTCGATCAGTCTCCACGGATCGACACTCAGAAAGCGGTTATTCATGATCTATCTCTTTTTGTAATTTTGCAAACGTAAAATGTTCGAACGAATGAAGTTGCAACGTAGCCGCAGCCAACGTTGCGCTGCCGCCCATGCCCACAGAGCGCATACCGGCACGTGTTGCCGCCTCGATGCCGGCCGCCGCATCTTCAAAAACCACACAATCGGACGGACGTTCTCTCACGATCTCCGCCCCTTTGGCAAAGACTTCGGGATCGGGCTTCGCCCGCGATACAAGCGTACCGTCAACCACCGCATCGAAATAACAGCGCAACTCGCAACGGTCGAGAATCACGCCGGCATTTTTCGAGGCCGAGCCCAAAACAATCTTCACCCCGTGAGCACGCAGATCCTGCAAAAAGGGACGAACACCAAGAAGTACCTCGTCGGGCGTCATGCGCGCAACAAAATCCAGATAACGGGCATTTTTTTCGGCCGCCATACGCTCCTTCTCCTCCACCGTAAAGCGGTGTAAAAGCCCACCGGCCTGTAACACAATATCCAGCGAGGCCATGCGGCTAACTCCTTTGGTCGCTTCGCCCTGTTCGGCGGTGAAGGTAAAACCCAACTCCTGCGCCAAGATAGCCCACGCCTGATAGTGGTAGCGGGCCGTATCGACCAGCACCCCGTCTAAATCAAATATACAGCAAGTAATCATTCTTTTTTAAGATTTTGTTTCGTCGATCAACGCCACACTCACCGCCGCCACAAGCATAAAAACGCCCGCCAGCGCAATCATCGGCATCGGAGCCGAAGCAAACACATAGCGCACGATCACACCCCCTGTAAGGCCGATAACGATCTGCGGTATGGTGATCGTAAAGTTAAAAATTCCCATATAAACACCCATACGGCGGGCATCAACCGAGCGCGCCAGAATGGCATAAGGCATGGCCAGAATGCCAGCCCACGCGACTCCGATGCCCACCATTGGAAGCATCATCGCATATTGATTGGTGGTAAAACAGAGTCCGGCAAATCCCGCTGCCCCCAAGAGCAGGCAGAGCGCGTAGACCAACTTATTGCCCCACCGCGAAGCCACTCCGGCGATGAACAACGAGGCGATACAGGCCGGAATCGGATAGATGCCGTTGAGCACACCGACCCACGTCTGGGTCTGTCCGGCCGTGAGCAATTCGCCACTCTGGGGGCTAACGATGATCCCCGTAACAGCCGGTTTGAGATAAGTCCACATCAGGAACAGAGCAGCCCACGAGAAAAATTGCACCACGCCCAGTTGCAACATCACCTTCGGAGCATTGCGCATAAGTTGGATAAAGGATTGTTTTTCAGTGTTTCGCTCCGTCGCTATATCGTTAAAACGGGCAAACTCTTCGGGCGAATACTCTTTGGTTCGCAATGCCGTAACGAGAACCGTCAGCAGCAGAATCGCGCCTCCTATATAATAAGAGTAGGCAATATGGTCGGCCACCTCGCCCGACCGAACCTCGTCCGAAACCCCGAACCATGTCAGCAACAACGGCAAGATAGCCCCTACAACCGCACCCAAATTAATCAGAAAGGTCTGCACGACATAGCCGCGTGTCTTCTGATCGTCATTGAGCATATCGGCCACCAACGCCCGAAACGGTTGCATCGTAACGTTGAACGAGAGATCCATGAAAAGAAGGATAAATGCCCCCATTGCCAACGGAGCAAAGGCAAGCAGATGCGGACTGTTGGGCATCAAAGCCAACGCCAACGCCGAGATGACGGCTCCGACAAAGATGAACGGAATACGGCGACCCCATCGGCTCCACGTACTGTCCGAAAAGAGTCCGACAATGGGCTGAACAACCAATCCGGCAAGGGGAGCAGCCAACCAAAAATAGCTCAGTTGGTGGACATCGGCTCCCATCGATTCGAAAATCGTTGAGGTATTGGAGTTTTGCAGCGAATAGCCGATCTGCACCCCCAAAAAGCCAAAGCTAAGGTTCCATATTTGCCAAAACGACAAATTAGGTTTTTTCATTTGGATTCAATCGTTATAATTAGGTCTGGTATGCAAATTTTAATATTATTATCTTAATTATGAAACACTCACCGATGAACCGCACGTTTTTCGCGATGAGCCGTAAGAAAAGACGGTTGAACGGGAAAATAGGATCGGACTGTGATGCGAAAATAAGAAATGATCGGTTGTAAAATCGGCTTTTTTTATTAAATTTGAAAAAAAATAGCACCCATGAAGGAACTGCGAACCCCTTACATGATTCACCTCTTCGCCTTGTTGCACGCCGGAATCGTCTTGCTGAGTCATGCGCTCCATATCCGCGATGAACTGCTGCTGACAGCCGTAACCATTGCGCTGATCTACATCATCGCAGCTCGCAAACACCAAAACATCGGCATCATCGCCGCCAGCATCATCACGGGAAACTTCCTCGGATTTACCATCGGAACCTACGGTGCGCAACTCCTGCGAATCGTAATCACCAATGATGCTTGGCTGCATGCACTCACCTCGCTTATCACCACCGAGATTCTCGGATTCAGCTTTCTTTTTCTATTCAGTTTCTTCAACGCCCACAAACAACAAAACGACACATCACCCGAAACACATTGGGCACCAAATATCCGACAAATTTTTCTTGTCATCGGCGGCATCCTACTCCTGCGCATCTGTTATTCACTGGTATTCAGCGAATTCATGTCAGACGAAGGCTCTTCGCGCGCAATACGCATGCTACTGGGCAACTCGCTGGCGGTAGTCACACTCCTCTGCGGCAACGTCATCTACATCCGAACGACGCGCCATTTCGGCTGGACAAATCGCCCCAGCGGATACATCACCGGACTCATCCTCGAATCGCTCTTGTTGGCATCGGTGACGGCTTGCATCGTCGGCTATGACCTGCCGTTTGGAACCACCACCCCATTCCGCGAGGCCACCTTCCTGCAACTTTTGGCCATCACATTTCTGGTCAACATCGGCATCTATGTCCTCGTCTTTCTCTCGGATTACGCCTGGCAGGCACGTCACAACCTCTATGCCGAGCGCGACAAACGACACTTCGCCCAATTTCGCTACAACTTGCTCAAACAGCAGGTCAACCCCCATTTCCTCTTCAATTCGCTCAATATTCTCAATGGATTGGTCGAAGAGCAGAAAAACGCCGAGGCCAGCCAATACATCCGTAAATTGGCCAAACTCTACCGCTACATGCTCCAAAACGAAAAGGAGTCGGTCGTCCGATTGAGTGATGAATTGGAGTTCACGGCTCAATACATCGACCTGTTGAAGGTACGTTTTCCAAACGGGTTTTCGGTCGAAATGCAGATCGAGCCACAGACAAAGAACGCATACGTTGTTCCATGCAGCATCCAGCTACTAATCGAAAACGCATTGAAACACAATGCCGTAAGAACTGAAAATCCACTTCGCATCACAATCTCTACCCACGAAGGTCACATTTCGGTCAACAATAACATTCAGCCCAAATACTCCGATACCGAAGGGACACATCTGGGGCTAAAAAATGTGGCACAACAGTACCGCGACATCGCCGGAAAAGAGATCGTGATCCGTCAGACTCCTGATCAGTTCTATGTCGAACTTCCGCTTATTTGATTGACCATGAAAGCACTCATCATCGAAGACGAAATCGTCGCCCAACAGACGCTGGCCCGCATGCTGGCGCAGAATTTTTCCGACATCACCGTTTGCGGAGTTCTCGACAGCGTAGATCAGGCAATCGGATGGCTACACAAAGCAGATCGGCAACCCGACTTGATCTTTATGGATGTCGAGTTGGCAGACGGCAAATGTTTCGAAATCTTCGACCGCACAACAATCACCTGCCCCGTTATCATGACCACAGCATACGACAATTATGCCGTGCGCGCGTTTGAGGTCAACTCGATCGACTATCTGCTCAAACCAATCAATCTCTCCGATTTGCAACGCGCAATTACCCGTTGCCGCACTCGACGGCACTCGTTCGATCTCAACATCGACTCCTTGCGCGCCGCCCTTACCGGAGAGGCCAAAAATTACAAACAACGCTTTTTACTCCGATTCAACGACAAAATCGTATTGGTCGAAACCGGAAACATCGCCTACATCTACTCCGAGGAGGGCTGCACCTATTTAATGACGGTAAGCGGCGAACGCTACTTGATGGATTCATCGCTCGATGTGGTGTATGAGGAGTTAGACCCATCGCATTTTTTCCGCATCTCACGGAGTTGCATCGTCTCAAATTCGGGCATCGGCAGCGTTGCCAAGAAGTTGGGAAACCGAATTAAGTTGGCATTGAAACCAACCAGCGAGATCGACTCATTTGTCAGCCGCTCCAAAACAGCCGAATTTCTGGTCTGGCTGGAACGGGGTTGTTGATGCCTCTTCTTGAACTGGAACAGGCTGTAACGACAAGTCAATGCCAATGGTAAAAAGCCTGCCCGAAAAGAGTTCCGGGCAGGCTTTTATGAATGAAAGGCGGAATTTACTCCGTCGGAATATCTTTGTTGACGTTACGCGAGCCGACCAATGCATAGTAGAGCATAAATGCCAAACCGGCAACGATGACCCAATAGCTGGTCAAGTAACCGGCTTTGTCGGCAACCCAACCCTGAATCAGCGGAAGGATACCTCCACCGCAGACCATGACCATAAAGAAGCCCGATCCCATCGAGGTGTACTTACCAAGCCCCTCTACCGCCAAGTTGAAAATTGCGCCCCACATCACCGATGTGCAAAGACCGCATAGTGTGAAGAACATCACTCCGATCGGAACCTCCACCATAGCAAAGCCCGTACCCGTGAAGACCGGCATGGATGCCATCACGGTCTGCGGCGCGAAGATGCCGGCAACAACAAAGGCAATAGCAACCAAGCAGACGAATGACAACTGCACCTTACTCGAAATCATACCGCCGACAAATCCGCCGACCAGACGACCGATCATCATCAGGAACCAATATGTTCCGACCAACGATCCGGCAGCCGCAGCCGCCATACCCACACCGGCCGAAGCCGAGTCGGGAGCTGCCGTCAGGAAGAGGTTCATGAAGTTGGGAATACCCACCTCGACACCGACATAGATAAAAATAGCGGCAGCACCCAGCAAGAAGTGACGGAATGAAAGCGCGCTATACTTCTCCTTTTTATCGGATTTAGCCTCCTCAACAGCAAAGGGTTCGGGGATATTGACCAGATAGAGCACCACGAAAACAACGGCAAAAATAGCCATCGCGATAAACAGCGCCGGAGCTGCATCGCTAATGGTTGCTTGCGCAGCGTTACCCATCAGATAACCGACCAGCACCGGAACGATCGTTGCCGAGATCGAGTTGAGCGACCCACCGAACTGAATCAATTGGTTACCCTTTTTGCCACCGCCACCGAGCGTATTGAGCATCGGGTTGACCACCGTATTGAGCATACACATCGAGAATCCCGACACGAAAGCACCGATCAGATAGATCATGAAGCTACCGGCCTCACCCGAAAGATACTGAATACCCACGCCGACAAAGCCTACACCAACTGCCACTAAAGCGGTCTGCTTATAGCCGAAGCGTTTGAGCATGATACCGGCCGGAATACCCATAACGGCATAGGCGATAAAATTGGCAAAGTTGCCCAGCTGCGACATCCAGTTTGCTACGGCAAACTGATTTTTCACGATGACACCCAGCGGATTGGAGAGTCCTGTCACGAAAGAGATCATTGCAAACAGCAAGAACATCATGACAATGGGCAACGTGTAATTTTTTTTCTGTTCCATAGAAAATTTATTAAAAGTTATAGGTTATTGAGTTTTTTTGCAGCAGGAATGGGTCAACGATCACGTTCGACAATGTAGGCACATAGATTGACAAGAGCCGCACGACTCTCCGAGGCTTCGTAGTCGGCCAGCAACTCAACGGCACGGTTGATATAGCCGTGCATCACCTCGGCTGCCGCCGCCAAGCCTCCTTCGTTGAGAACCGTCTGTTGGATATACTCAACCGCCGCGGCATCTGTTCGGCACTCCGAGAGTCGCCGCAAAAGATCGGCAACACGCGACTCATCGGCATTTTCGAGCACGGCAAGCAGCGGCAGGGTAATTTTACCTTCGTGCAGATCGTTGTTGACCGGTTTGCCGGTTTGAGCCATAGGAGTATAGTCGAGGATGTCGTCTTGGATCTGGAAAGCCATACCGACCGCCTCGCCGAAACGGCGCATGGTAGTGACCTTATCGCGGGTTGCCCCGACAGCCAAAGCTCCGGCCGAAGCACTGACACCCAATAGACTGGCAGTCTTTTTGTAGATAATATCGAGATAGGTTTGACGGGTCATCGAGAGTTTCGCCGCACAATCGTCTTGCAAAACTTCTCCTTCGCAAAGGGTGGCCATTGCCCCACAGATATGGGTTACCAGATCAAATTGACCGCTTTGCAGACCGACATTGAGGTTTCGAGCCAAGACATAATCGCCGACCAGCACCGCCTTACGCGACTGCCAGAGAGCGTTGACCGATGCTTTTCCGCGGCGTGTGTCGGCTTCATCGATCACATCATCGTGAATGAGCGATGCGACATGAATCATCTCGACCAACATCGCAGCCAAACAGGGTCTACGACCGGTCGAAGCTCCTTTGATCGGCGCGTTGAGCGACGCCGAGAGCATCACGAGCAGCGGTCGAATGCCCTTTCCGCGAGCTCCAAGAGCATAACGGAGCATTTCGGAGAGCAGTTCGCCATCAGCGGTAAGATGCCTTTCGACAAAAGCATCGAACGCTTTCAGCTCTTCGGTGACCGGTTTTCGAATATCTTCGAGTGTAATCATAGATGCAAAGATAGTGAAAATTCGCAATTACAACGCGCAAAGAGCGAGTTTGTTCCAATGTTTTTTCGTACCTTTGGCATTTGGATAAACTTTTTTTAAATGGATTTTTCAAAAGGATTTACCGCAAAACTGCTGCCGACGGTAACGGCATTGATTGTTTTTCTGGTCGTAAGCGTGGCCTATTTCGCCCCACAGTTTCGCGGCGAAGTGCTCCCACAGCACGATGTGCAGCAATTCGAAGGGATGAACAAAGCCATCAGCGATGCCCGCGCTGCCACCGGTGAAGATCCCCAATGGACAGGAAGTATGTTCGGCGGCATGCCCGCATGGCTGATCAATGTCGCCTATCCGGCTCAACTGGTCAAAGGAACAGTCGGCAAGATCGTGAAGATCATCGACACTCCGGCCGGATTCCTCTTTTTCGCGATGACTGCCATGTGGCTCACACTGCTGATCTTTGGCATCAATCCATGGGTGGGCATCGTCGCATCTCTGGCTTATGGGTTATCGACCTATTTTCTATTAATCATCGGTGCGGGACACATCACCAAGATGTGGGCATTGGTCTACGCTCCGCTGATGATGGGCGGCGCATACATGACCTTGCGTGGGCGCATGTGGTTTGGTGCAGCAATCACAGCTCTGGCCACCTCACTCGAAATCGGAGCCAACCACCCACAGATCACCTACTATTTTCTGGTTGCCATGGCGGCCTTCTGGTTGAGCGAGGCGATCTTTGCCCTTCGCGAAAAACGGATCGGCAACTTCGCACGGCGCACCGCATTACTGGTAATAGCAGGATCGTTGGCCGTGCTCTCCAACTTCTCTCCGCTGTGGTACACCGCCCAACACTCGAAAGAGACCATGCGCGGTGGCTCGGAGTTGGCCACCACTACCGAGAGTTCAAAAAGCGGTCTTGCGCTGGATTACGCCACGGCATGGAGCTATGGCCGTGCCGAGAGCTTCAACCTGCTAATCCCCGACTTCATGGGACGCGAATCGGGATCGACATTCCCAACAGATGGCGCGGTTGCCGCCACACTCAACGAATACGGATTACGCGGCGCAGCACAGCAGTTACCCACATATTGGGGCACACAACCCTACACTGGCGGCCCAACCTATCTGGGTGCTGCGGCTCTCTTTCTGGCGGCGTTGGGCATTGCACTCACCCGCGGACGCAACAAATGGTGGATCATCGGAGTCAGCGTAGTGATGCTGTTATTGGCTTGGGGACACCATTTTATGGGATTCACCGAGTTGGCTTTTAAATATCTCCCCGGATATAATAAATTCCGCACCGTATCGATGACCCTCGTGGTCGTACAATGGGCTGTGCCGTTGCTGGGCGCATTGGCACTTATGCAACTCTGGCGCAACGAAACTCCCCGCAAAGAGGTCTTGCGCGCATTGGCTTGGGCCGGTGGCGTTACAGGCGGACTTTGCCTGCTCTTTGCCATAGCGGGTTCATCGCTGTTCGACTTCGGACGCGCAGAGAGTGCCTCAATGATGACCGAGCAGTTCCACCGCATCCTTACGGCCAACAACATGGAGGCACAGATCGCACAAGGAATGGATGTCGAGATGGGCGAAGCCGCGGGAGCTGCAATGGCCGCCGATCGTGCCGCGATGATGTCGATCGATGCGTGGCGTTCGTTGTTGATGATTTTGTTGGCAGCGGGCAGCGTGGTTCTCTTCCTCTTCGGACGGATCAACCGCTATCTGCTCACAGGCCTGCTGGCGATCGTCATGTTGATCGACCTCGTTCCGGTAGACCTCCGCTTTTTAAGTGCCGATAAATTTGTTTCGCCACGCCGGCAACAGATCACCGCCACAGCCGCCGATCAAGCCATTTTGCAAGATACAACTCTCGCTTTTCGGGTTTTGAACCTCACCGTCAGTCCCTTCAACGATGCCTCTACCTCCTATTTTCACCGCTCGGTCGGCGGATACCACGGCGCGAAACTGGCTCGTTATCAGGATCTGATCGACCGCTATCTGTCGCAGTTGCACGAGGGGACGTTAGACATGCTCAACACCCGTTACCTGATCGTGGCCGGAGCCGACGGACAACCGCAAGCCCAACTGCGCACCTCAGCCAATGGTGCTGCATGGTTTGTCGATTCGTTGGTCTACGCCCCAACGGCACAAGAGGCGATCGACCTTTTGGAGAAGATCGACACCAAAACCACAGCCGTTGTCGAGAAACCATATGACCAGAACCACCTTACAGCCGACTCAACTCGTTCGATCCGGCTCACGGAATTCCGCCAAAATTATCTGAAATACACCTATACCACACCAACCGCTGCGGTTGCTCTCTTCTCGGAGATCTTCTACGACCAAGGTTGGAAAGCCTATGTTGATGGCGTGGAAAGCCCCTACATGCGAGCCGACTACGTGCTACGCGCCATGGAGTTGCCGGCCGGCACACACACCGTCGAATGGCGATTCCGCGCCCCTCATTGGCGGACGGCCGAGGCGATTACGGGAGTGGCCTCGCTCATCATCCTGTTAAGCTGTCTGGCGATCGGTGTCTATTATATCTACATGAAACGAAAGGAGGAACATCATGAAGGATGATAAGCGGCTCAAACGCAAGGTTCGCAACTCATACATCGTATCGACCGTAAGCATCGCCTTGGTACTGTTTTTGTTGGGATCGGTCGGCTATCTGATGGTAGCCGCCATGAAGATCGCCGACTCATTGCAGCAGAGTGTGGCCGTCAGCGTGGAGCTGCGCAACGGCATAAGCGATGAACGAAAAAGCGACATCGAGAAGGAGCTTTCAGCCGAAGATATGATCGCCACGATCGCCTATGTACCCAAAGAGGCAAAGGCCGATGATGCCGAATTCCGCAAGATGTTCGACAGCGAATTTGAGGAGATCCTCGAAGAGAATCCGCTACTCGACTCCTACGAATTGACCCTTACGGCCGCCTCGGCCGACAAAGAGTTGCTCGACAGCCTGATCGCCTCGATCGAACGCCTCGATGGGGTGGATCGTGTCAGCTATCCGGCCCTTATGGTCGAACGATTGCACGCCACGGTGGCCAAAATACGACTTGTGCTGCTCCTCTTCGGCGGTGCACTGCTCATCATCTCACTCATCCTGCTGAGCAACACAATTCGATTGGCGATCTTCTCGAAACGCTATCTGATTAACACGATGAAACTTGTCGGGGCCACCAAATGGTTCATTATGAAACCCTTCTTAGGCGATAGCATCCGTCAGGGAGTCTTGGCCGGAATCGGCGCGGCACTCCTCTTCGGGGCGGCAGTCTATGGTCTTGACGAGGCGATTCCGGAGTTGACCTCAATCGCCGATGCGCAGAAAGTAGCCATCATTGTCGGTTCGATGATCGCAAGCGGCATCCTCATTTCACTCGTCTTTACGTTCTTCTCGCTCAATCGGTTTGTAAACATGACCACCAACAAGATATATCTTTATTAAATGAAAAAGAATAACACCCCGCGGCTGGACGAAGATCCACGCATGCCGCTCACTCGCCGCAACTACATCGTACTGGTAATCGGATTTGCCGTCATCCTACTCGGCTTTATCCTCATGGCCGGCGGACGCAGCGACTCGACCGAAACATTCAATTACGCCATGTTTTCATGGCGACGAATTACGCTGGCTCCGATTCTGGTCGTTGCCGGTTTCGTCATCGAGATCTATGGAATATTAAGCATCAAAAAGTAGCCCTCAGAAATTCCGCAGAGAAGAAAACTCCTTCAATTTTCACGTTTAACCCACACAAACCTTGGATACATTACAAGCCATCCTGCTCGGCATCGTGCAGGGTATTACCGAATTTCTGCCCGTATCGAGCAGCGGGCATCTGCAAATCGCCAAAGAGTTACTCGGTGTCGACATCTCGGAGGATCTCACCTTCGATGTCATGCTCCACGCGGGAACGGTGCTGAGCACAATTGTGGTGCTGTGGAGTGAGATTCTGCGCCTGCTGCGTGGTCTATTTTCGCGGCGTTTCACCGAAGAGCAGGCCTACATCCTGAAACTGGCCGTGTCGATGATTCCAATCGGCATCGTTGGGATGCTCTTTATGGATCAACTCAATGCCCTGCTCGATGCACCTTATATATTATGTTTCGTCGGCTGCATGCTACTACTCACGGCAACCCTGCTCTCCTTCGCCTACTATGCGCGTCCGCGCCAAAAGGCCACAATCTCCTACCGCGATGCCTTTATCATCGGCATCGCACAGTCGATCGCCGCTCTACCCGGCCTATCGCGTTCGGGCACCACGATTGCTACCGGACTGCTCTTGGGTAATCAGAAGGCTGCCGTGGCACAATTCTCTTTCCTGATGGTGCTCGCCCCGATCATGGGGCAGACGCTGCTCGATGTGCTCGATGCAGGAGGCATTCCCGCTACCGGCATCCAAACCGGTGCGCTCATCGCCGGATTCTTGGCAGCATTCGTCACCGGTTGTCTGGCATGCAAATTTATGATCGAGATCGTAAAACGCGGCAAATTAATCTGGTTCGCCATCTATTGCGCCGGAGCCGGCATCCTCTCAATCCTGAGCTACCTGCTCCGCTAACCAGCCCATTGGAAATTATCAAAACCGAACGGGGAGACAAACAGCCCGAAACATGACCCTGCTACACATGGATAACAATCACGATCTCAGAGGCATCAACTTCGAAGAGGGTTACATTGCCGTGATCGACAAACCCCTCGAATGGACCTCGACCGACGTGGTTCGCAAAATAAAATTCGCCCTGCACGGATTGGGCTATCGCAAAATCAAAGTCGGCCACGCCGGCACACTCGATCCGCTGGCCACCGGCGTATTGATCGTCTGCATCGGCCGTGCCACCAAAATGGTCGATGCCCTGCAAGCCGAAGAGAAGGAGTACACAGCCGACATCCTCTTGGGGGCTACAACGCCAAGCCACGACCTCGAACATCCGATCAATCAAACCTTTCCATACGAACACATCACCTCGGAGGCTATTGACGAAGCTCTCCGCTCACTCACGGGCGAACGACTGCAAGAACCTCCCGTCTACTCGGCCAAAAAGATTGACGGCACACGCGCCTACGAGTTGGCACGCGCCGGCGAAGAGGTCGAGATGCGCAAAGCATTGATCCACATCTATGAGATGCAGGTACTGAACTTCGACCTGCCAAGTCTGCGAATCGGCGTGCGATGCAGCAAAGGAACCTACATCCGTTCGCTGGCCTACGAAATCGGCCAAGCACTCCATAGTGGAGGTCACCTGACGGCATTAAGACGGACACGCAGCGGAGGTTTCAAGGCGGAAGATGCGTGGAATCTGGAAGATTTCTTAAAAAATCTGCATAACATTGAAACAAAATAACTTTTTTTGCGTATAAACTTTATTCTGTCTTGTTTCTCCGAGCGTTAGGTTGATTATTTATACTCCTTCTCGAAATAAAGACGGCAACAAGATGATTAAACGTAAAAAAGGATAGCACCATGAAATTATCACAGTACGGCTACGATTTTGCCTCCGAAATGCTGGCAAAACACCCGACCGAAAATCGGGACGAATCGCGGCTAATGGTCATTAATCGCGCCAAAGGAACCATCGAGCACCGCATTTTCAAGGATATTATCGAGTATTTCGACGAACGAGATCTCTTTGTCTTCAACGACACAAAAGTCTTTCCGGCACGTCTTTACGGCAACAAAGAGAAGACCGGAGCGGAGATCGAAATCTTTTTGCTGCGCGAACTCAATCGCGAGTTGCGTTTGTGGGATGTGCTGGTAGATCCGGCTCGCAAGATCCGTATTGGCAATAAGCTCTATTTCGGTGACGATGATCTGATGGTGGCCGAGGTGATCGACAACACCACCTCGCGCGGCCGCACGTTGCGCTTCCTCTTCGATGGTTCTTACGACGAATTCAAACAAGCACTCTTCGCATTGGGCGAAACACCGCTCCCGAAATGGGTTCGCGAGAAGGTTGAACCCGAAGACGCAGAACGATACCAGACGATCTTCGCCGAGCACGAAGGGGCTGTGGCCGCACCTACGGCCGGCATGCACTTCTCCAAACACCTTATCAAACGAATGGAGATCAAGGGAATCGAGAAGACGTTCCTCACGCTACACGTGGGGTTGGGCAACTTCCGCACGGTCGATGTCGAAGACCTCTCGAAACACAAGATGGACTCCGAACAGTACATCGTTCCTCAACAGGCCGCCGATGCAGTAAATAGTGCCAAGGCGGAGGGCCGTAAGATCGTTTCGATCGGCACAACGGTCATGCGCACACTCGAAACCGCTGTAACGACCAACGGAATGATTAAAGCCGAGGAGGGTTGGACCAATAAATTTATCTTTGCCCCCTACGAATTCAGCGTAGCCGACTCTTTGGTCACCAACTTCCACCTGCCCTACTCGACCCAGTTAATGATGGTTGCAGCCTTCGGCGGCTACGATGCGGTGATGAATGCGTACAAGGTTGCCAAGCAAGAAGGGTACCGTTTCGGCACTTACGGCGACGCGATGCTGATTCTTTAAGATTTTTTTTGTACCTTTGCAAGTATAAACCTCCCAAACCATGGCAAGCAAGATTCTGTACGTGTGTCAGGAAATAGTTCCTTACCTACCCGAAACACAGAGCGCCGGTCTTTGCCGTGCGCTAACACAAGCAATGCAGGAGAGGGGCAACGAAATTCGTACATTCATGCCCCGATACGGCTGCATTAACGAGCGCCGGCATCAACTGCACGAAGTAATCCGGCTTTCGGGCATGAACCTAATCATTGATGACAATGACCATCAACTAATCATCAAGGTCGCCTCGATTCCAACGGCACGCGTCCAAATCTATTTTATCGACAACGACGACTACTTTTCACGCAAGGCTGTGCTCTCCGATGCCAACGGCAACTACTTTGCCGACAACGATGAGCGTGCCATTTTCTACGCACGCGGTGTATTGGAAACCGTCAAGAAATTGCGTTGGACACCGACCGTGGTTCATTGTCACGGATGGTTTACGGCCGTTGTGCCGATCTATCTCAAACACACCTTTGCCGATGATCCGATCTTCCGCGATGTAAAGATTGTCGTGTCACTCTATGACGATGATTTCACAGGCGAACTGAACTCCGAATTTGCTGCAAAAATTGCCGGTGAGGGGATAAAAGATAAAAATTTATCAATTCTCAGTGCCCCTTCATACGAAAATCTTTGTCGTTTCGTTATGCAATATGCCGATGGTATCGTAGTGGCATCAGCCGATGTCAACACGAAGGTATTGGAACTTGCTCGGGCAACCGGAAAGCCGATGCTCGAATACCAAGCGCCTGAGGCAGACGACTTTTTCGATAATTACAACCGATTCTATGATGCGATTCAATAAATTGCGCCGAATCCTGCTGACGGCCCTCCTTGCAACGGGGACTGCAGTAGCCGTTCTGACAAGCTGCACCAAGGTGGACGACACATTGGGCGGAAACCTCGTACCCGACAACCAGCAGATGAAAACAGGTTATGTCTCTCTGCCGGCAATCGACGGACTGAACCCCAAACGCTATGTCGAAACCCGTCTCTACCAAACCGACTCGATCACCGCATCGAACATCTCATACGGTTACTTCGGGACGGAGCGCAGCGACCTCTTGGGACTACGCACCGCCGGATTTCTCTCGCAATATGTCAGCTACTACAAGGTGGATTCGGGGTACTTCGGCTACCGTCCGATCTTTGACTCGGCACAGCTGCTTCTCTCGGTCAAAGCCTATGGCAAAGACACTCTGACCGCGCAGACCTTCGCTATTTACGAGGTGATCAGCAACGACTACCTCGACAAAAAACCAATCGCCCCCGGAAAAACCGCCCGCGACTCGGTCTTCTATCAGAATTTCCGGCCCGAAGACCAGAATATGCTTGGCGAAAAACTCTTCACCTTTACGCTGGGTGGCGACATAAAGCCATCGACCAAGGCCGTAACGCTCGAAACCACAACGGCTGGTCGCGATTTCATCGCTCGACTGATGCTGCAAAAAGGGGATCGGAAAGCCGACTACTCGATTTACAGCGCAGATAGTCTTGAATATTGGGTCAAAGAGTTCAAAGGGCTGTACATCTGCCCCGAAAAGGAGGTATCGGCAGCAAACAGCGGTACGATCTACTCCACATCGCTCGAAGGAACAGGACTATCGATCTACGGGCGTAACCACGTGAAGGACGACCCTACACTGATCAAAGATACGATCGGTATGGTCTACTATTTCTACGATTCGTATGCCAAACACGGAAACGTATCGGTCAACAGCATTCGCCATGACTATTCGAGTGCCACGGCCGGAATCATCTCGATTGACGATGCTAAGGAGAGCAACAAAAACCGTCCGACCAACTCCAAAATCGTTGTCGAAGGGATGGGCGGTATCATCAGCGAGCTGACCTTTACCAAAGAGTTCTTTGCCGACCTCGAAGCCCAGATTTCGAAAGAGAACCAAAGTTCGGGCAAAGATTTCAAAACCCTTGCATTCAGCCAAGTGCGCATGTCGATCTACTTCGAGAAGAGCCACTACGATTGGCAGCAGATCTCGGACATCACTCGTCTGACCGAGTTGATGGATGCCGCGCCGACCCGTCTGGGCACCTATACCGATTATAAGAAGTTGTCGGGGATCTCGGATTACGCCTATCTCTACGAAAAGAATTACAGCACATCACTCACATACAGCGGTTATATCAATCGTAGCCGCGGTTGCTATGTGATGGATATCACGGGGTACATGCAGTCGCTCTGGAATAGTTATCAAAAGGAGAAGGCTCGTGCGGGTTCATTCGAGCAGATCGACTGGTCGAAGGTGGAACATCGGTCGGTATATTTGGGCCCCGAAGCGTATAGCCTCTACACGACCTCTTTCGGAACCGTACAAGGAGAGGCTCCCGATAGCGGAACATCCGGAGGGAACAACGCTCCGATTCGTTTCGACCTTACGTATAACATGATTAAATAAGCCATCATTCACCGAAGATGCGGAACCTAAGTGTGCAGATGCTTAGGTTTTCGCTTTTCTGAAAACCCTTATAGTTGCAATGCAGGAAAATTTAGTGATCGTCGAGTCCCCCGCCAAGGCAAAAACCATCGAGAAGTTCCTTGGGAAGGATTTTATCGTCAAATCGAGTTTCGGACATATCCGCGATCTCGCCAAAAAAGATCTGGGCATCAACCTCTCCGAGCACTTCAAGCCCGTCTATGAGATCCCCAGCGACAAGAAAAAAGTGGTCGATGAATTGACCAAATTGGCCAAAACGAAGACCGTCTGGTTGGCCTCCGATGAAGACCGCGAAGGAGAAGCCATCGCATGGCACCTCACCGAAGTGTTGGGGCTCCCCGTCGATCAAACCAAACGGATCGTCTTCCATGAAATCACCAAACGCGCCATCCTCGAAGCAATCGAAAACCCGCGCACGGTCAACATGGATCTGGTCAACGCCCAACAGGCACGCCGCATACTCGACCGTCTGGTGGGATTCGAGCTCTCGCCCGTATTGTGGAAAAAGGTGCGACCCTCGCTCTCGGCCGGCCGCGTGCAGTCGGTCGCCGTGCGACTGATTGTCGAACGCGAACGAGAGATCATCGCCTTTAAATCGGCTCCCTATTTTCGGGTCGTAGCGCAATTTTATGCCGCCACAGATCCCGACAAGACCCTCTTCAAGGCGGCTCTCTCCTCGAATTTCGAAACCGAAGAGCAAGCCAATAAGTTTCTGCAAAGTTGCATCGGCGCAACCTTTACGGTAGCCAAAGCTGAGGAGAAACCGGCTCAACGTTATCCGGCTCCTCCGTTTACCACCTCAACCTTACAACAGGAGGCGGGCCGCAAGTTAGGGATGTCGGTATCGCAAACCATGTCCGTAGCACAACACCTCTACGAGCAGGGTTTGATTACCTACATGCGTACCGACTCGGTGAACCTCTCGCAGCAAGCTCTGACCCAATGTAAAGAGGAGGTGATCAAGCTTTTCGGCGAAAAGTATTCGCGTTGGTTCAACTACAAGACCAAAACAAAAGGCGCGCAAGAGGCGCACGAGGCCATTCGTCCCTCCTACATCGAGCAACAGCAGATCGAAGGGACACCGGCCGAGAAGAAACTCTACGACCTGATCTGGAAACGCACGGTCGCTTCGCAAATGGTCTGCGCCGAACTCGACCGGACAACCATCACAATTGATATGTCCGGCTCGGCCAGTCAGTTTGTGGCTACGGGAGAGGTGATCCGGTTCGATGGATTCTTGCGACTCTACTCGGAATCGACCGATGACGAATCGACCAACGAAAGCGGCGAAGGACTGCTTCCGAAATTGGTCAAGGGCGACCAAGTGATCTCTTCGCAGATTGTTGCCACCCAGAAATTCACCTCCGCACCAGCGCGCTACAACGAGGCCTCGCTCGTCAAACGTCTAGAAGAGTTGGGCATCGGCCGACCTTCGACTTATGCACCAACCATCACAACCATCATCAACCGTGGCTATGTGGTCAAACAGAGCAAAGAGGGGCAAAAACGAGGATATGTACAACTGACTCTTGCGGGAGAAAAAATCACGGCCAAAAATATGACCGAAACATTCGGCAAGGAGAAGAATCGCCTGCTTCCCACCGACATCGGCATGGTGGTCAACGACTACTTGGAGGAGCAGTTCGGCCCAATCATCGACTATAACTTCACGGCCAATGTCGAGAAGGAGTTTGACCGCATCGCCGAGGGCGACATCACGTGGAACAAGATGATCGGCGACTTTTATACCCCATTCCACCAGATGGTCGATACGGCCATCGAAACACAGAATACCAAGGCACGCGAAGTCCGCATTCTGGGCAACGACCCCACAACGGGACACATCGTCAAAGCTCGCATCGGCCGCTACGGTCCAATGGTCGAGATCGAAGGAAACGAGGGAGAGAAGGGGCGTTTTGCCTCGCTCAAAAAGGGGCAGTTGATCGAGTCGATTACACTTGAAGAGGCGTTGGATCTCTTCGCATTGCCACGCGATTTGGGCGTTCTCGATGGAGAGACACTCGCAGTCGGAATCGGCAAATACGGCCCGTATGTTCGTCACGGGAAGGTGTTTGCATCGTTGGCCAAGACCGATGACCCCTATACAATCTCTTACGAACGGGGAGTGGAGTTGATCCACGCGCATCAAGCCGCCTCGCTTGCCGCCAACACCCCGCTCAAAAGTTTTGCCGAGAACCCCGAAATGCTTGTCAAAAACGGCCGCTACGGTGCTTATATCGCCTATAAGGGTAAGAATTACCGAATTCCGAAGGGAACCGAGCCTACCGAGTTAACACTCGAAGCCTGTCAGGACATTGTTGCCAACTCTAAAAAATAGATCTTATGAGAAACCTCCTGCTTAGCCTCGTTGCGATCTGTGCGATCTGCACGACAACGGCACAACCGGCCGAAACGAAACCCTCGGAAGGATACCTTTTCACAGATGTGAAAACTCTCCCCGTGACCTCGGTGAAAGATCAGAGCCGCAGCGGCACGTGTTGGTGCTTTGCCACGCTCTCAATGCTCGAAAGCGAAATATTGCGCAATGGCGGCAACGCGCTGGATCTGTCAGAGATGTGGATTGTCCGCAATGCCTACTTCGAAAAGGCCGTGAAATATGTTCGTCTGCACGGTCATCTGAATCTGGCAGTCGGCGGACAGGCGCACGATGTCATTGAGGGCATTCGCCACTACGGCATCGTCCCCGAAACCATCTATCCGGGGTTGAGCTACGGAACCGACAAACCTCAATTCGATGAGATTGATGCCGTGATTAAAGCCTACGCCGATGCCGTGATTAAAGCCGGCGACCGGGACGGTCGCAAGTTGACAACGGCGTGGCAAGCGGGATTAAACGGAATTCTCGATGCCTATTTTGGTAAGATGCCCGAAAAATTCACCTTCGAAGGCAAAGAGTACACCCCGCAATCGTATGCCGCATCGCTGCCCTTGAAACTCAATGATTACATCGAGTTCACCTCCTTCTCGCACCATCCGTTCTATACAGAATTTGCGATGGAGGTTCCCGATAATTGGAGTTGGAGCAAGGTATGGAACCTGCCGCTCGATGAGTTGATGCAGGTCGTTGACAACGCAATTGACAACGGCTACACCATTGCGTGGGGCACGGATGTGAGCGAGAAGGGATTTAGCCGCACCAAAGCAATCGGCATCGTTCCGGAATCGATCCTCGAAAGCATGACGGGAACCGAAGCCGAAAAGTGGGGCAAACTGACCGCTCGGGAGCGTGAAGAGGCACTCTATAAATTCGACAAGCCCGTCAAGGAGCGTCAGATCACCCAAGAGGTACGCCAACTGGCCTTCGACAACTACGAATCGACCGATGACCACGGCATGCAGATCATCGGAACCGCCACCGACCAACACGGAACAAAATATTACAAGGTCAAAAACTCGTGGGATGTTCGTCCCCCGTATGCGGGCTACTGGTACTTCTCACAACCGTTTGTCGCCTACAAAACGATGACGATTTTGCTCCACAAAAACGGTGTACCGAAGAGTATCCTGAAAAAGATCGGAACCGCAAATTAAACAGATCAAAGCTGAAAAGATCAACCATTGTGGACATATTACCAGAAGTCCGCATCCAAAAATAGCCTGAGCGATTCACGCTCAGGCTATTTTTGGATCATCGTACCGATCAACGCCAGCACCAGATAGGCATACAAAAAAAAGGAGTTGATAATCAACTCCTTCTGTGCCCAGGACAAGACTCGAACTTGCACAACGTAACCGTCACTACCCCCTCAAAGTAGCGTGTCTACCAATTTCACCACCTGGGCATTACCTCCGCAAATTGCGGTGTCTGGAGTGCAAATAT
>CAYOKU010000010.1:39279-39531 GCA_964404645.1 uncultured Alistipes sp. | reverse complement strand
CTATATTGATTGGGTTACTTGTTATATCTACGTTGAAGTTCTCCTTGATATATTGAACTCTTTTATTTATTTCTTCGAGATTATCTTTTGTAATTTGAGTTTCCATATCTATTCATGTTATTTTTTGTTGCTCTTGTTGCTCAAATATTTCCGAGCAACAAAATAGCAACAAAAATGGAGTTATATATTATTGTTTAATGTTGTTAATGTGCTGAGGAGTAAGTTGAAAACTTTGTGTAAACGCTGTAATGC
>CAYOKU010000010.1:0-39269 GCA_964404645.1 uncultured Alistipes sp. | reverse complement strand
GTAATAATTATAACTAATTGATTAACAATGCTTTATATGGTTCATTTCCCGATGCAAAATTTCGAAAAAATACTTTGTAAGATTTCATCGGAGGCGATCTCTCCGCGACCGGTGATTGAACCGATGTGGCGGATGACTTCGCGGATATCTTCGCTTAGAAGGTCGGTCGGACGTGATGCGGATAAACCGATAATGGCGTCGTGTAGGGCTGTGGCGGCAGCGTTGAGGGCGGCGTAATGACGTGCGTTCGATACGATTGGGTCACCGTGGTAGAGTGTTTCGGTTTGTACACTTGCCCGTAGTCGTTGCCGGAGGAGTTCGATGCCTATGCCGTTGCGTGCCGAGATGCCGATCAAATCGGGGTTGAGTGGTTGTGGTGCGGCATCAATTTTATTGACTACCGAAATCAACTGTTGATCGGGGCGTAGGGTAAAACCGCGTGTTGAAAGGGGCATTCCCTGCGTTGCATCATGCAGGTGTATGATAATTTGTGCTTTGTCGATGCTCGATAGCGTGCGTTCAATTCCCATCTGCTCGAGTCGATCATCAGTCGTGCGAATGCCGGCCGTGTCGAGAAACCGAAAACGCACGCCGTCAATATTCGTACACTCTTCGATAACGTCGCGCGTGGTTCCTGCGATGTCGGAAACCATCGCGCGATCTTCGTTGAGCAGGCGATTGAGTAGTGTGCTTTTTCCGACATTTGGCGCTCCGACAATAGCCACAGCAACCCCCTCTTTGAGGGCGTTACCCAGCGCAAAGGAGCTCCGTAGACGGTCGATCTCGATGGCTATTTGTTGCATGATTTCGTACAATTGACCCCGATCGGCAAAGGTGACATCCTCCTCGCCGAAGTCGAGTTCGAGTTCGAGCAAGGAGGTTAGTTTCAGCAACTGATCGCGCAAAAGTTCCAGTTCGGATGAGTATCCGCCGCGCATCTGGGTCGATGCCAGCGTATGTGCGGTTCGAGTGGAGGCTGCGATCATGTCGGCCACAGCTTCGGCCTGCGACAAATCGAGTTTTCCGGCCAGATAAGCACGAATGGTGAACTCGCCCGCGGTGGCCATGCGTGCCCCCGCTGCAATTAGCAGTCGCAAGATTTCGGCCGTAATGTAGGAGGAGCCGTGACACGAAATTTCAGCCGATTCCTCGCCCGTGTAGGAGTGAGGGGCTCGAAATACCGCAGTCACTACGTCGTCCACGGTGCGCTCTCCGTCGATGATGTATCCGTAGTGGAGTGTATATCCGGCGGCGTTCGCCAACGGTGCTCGACCTCGAAATAGCCGGTCGCAGAGAGCGAGTGTCCCCTCGCCGCTCACGCGGATGACCGCGAGTGCTCCCCCCGCAGCGGTTGCCGGAGCAACGATGATGTCGTGGTCGCTGCCCATCTTATTTGCGGATGCAGAGCCGCTGCCCGATGCGTAGTTTGTGTGCACTTTTTATGCCGTTCTGGCGCATGATCTTGGCCGTGGTCGTATGATAGCGGTGGGCGATTGCACCTAACGTATCTCCCCGTTTAACGGTGTGGTAGATCGAGGCTGAGCTACTCTGCTCCTGCTTTTTCTTGTCGATATTTGCCGGATTGAGGTACTCTTTCAGATAGGTCGAATCTTTGGCGTAGATCTCCGGTTCGTGGGCAATGTATTGGGATATGTAGCGTGTCGGTAGTGTCAGGGTGTAGGGCCTTGTTATGGCCGGAATGATGTCCATTTTATATTGCGGATTGAGTTGCCGCAAGGTTTCGATCGGAATATGGATCGTAGAGGCGATCTGTCCGAGGTGCATCAGGCGATTGACACGGATCGTGTCTACCGAAAGAGGGATCGGGGATGCGGTCAGCTCGATGCCGTGTACGCGATGATAGGCATAGGCGTAGCTTGCACCGATGAATGCGGGGACATAGCCGCGGGTTTCGCGCGGCAGAAAGTCATAAATCTCCCAAAAATTCTTGCCTCCCGAACGTGCAATGGCCTTGTTGACATTGCCGGCTCCGCAGTTGTAGGCGGCAATGACCAGCGACCAGTCGTTGTAGATGTTGTAAAGATCCTTTAACATGCGGCATGCGGCCTTTGTGGCACTGACCGGATCGCGACGTTCGTCGACCAATGAATTGATTTCCAGTCCATAGCTCTTTCCGGTAGCGGGCATAAATTGCCACAATCCGGTAGCTCCTGCGGGAGATACGGCCGTGGAGATCAATGCCGATTCGATGATGGGCAGGGCGCGCAGTTCAACGGGGAGTCCCTGTTTGATAAGCTCCTCTTCGATCAGCGGAAAGTAGTATTGTGACATGCCGAGAATCCGGCTCATCAGCCCCGAACTGGGGCGGGTGTAGACCCCGATCTTCTGTTTTACGATGGTGTTGTAGGGGAGTTGGATGGGTGATACCAACTCGCGTAGACGCTGTATGTAGACCGAGTCGGGTGTTGTATCAACAATATCGGTGCTATCGGTCAAAATATAGTTGTTGAAAAACTCGGTGTAGGCATCCTGCCGTTGCCGTTGCCGCCACACGGCCACCAATGAGTCAGCTTGTTGGGGCGAAAAGCCGAGCGAAACATCGTCTATGGGTTCAGGTTCCGGTACGATTTCGGGTTCGGGTTCGGGTTGAGGAGCCACGGGTTTCGGTGCTACGGGTTTCACCTGCTCCGTTTGGGCTTTTTCTTTCTTTTTCTTGCGGGGGCTGCGATTTACGGCGGTAGCCGAGGCAATGCACGAGAGCAGCAATGCCAGTATCAGTAGTTTTCTCATGGTCTAAAATTTGAGGCTCAGATTGAATCCGAAAACCGGTCTATTTCCCCCCATTGACGGGACATAGGTGTAGTCCACCATCGGTTCGATATTCATCGAAAGATCATCCGATACGTCATAGTCTTTCAGGTGTGCATCTACGTGTGCATCTACGATTTGCAGAATATAGAGTGCCCCCGAAATGATGTAGCAGAGGTCGCGGTTACGGCGATAGTTGTTGCGGAGGTTGCGGATGAATGATGCCGAATAACGCCCTTTGAACTCATCGGTCGGGCCGTTGGGGTATTTTTCGGGGTGTTGTTCATAGTCCGCAAGCAGGGCATAAGCCTTTTTGAATCGCTGGTAGCCACGGTTATTCCAGTCGATGCAGTAGATCATCGAGGCGAAACCTCCGACTACGAAGGGAACTTTCCAGTAGCTTTTGTTGTAGATTTGCCCGGCTCCGGGGAAGATGCAGGCCAGAGTTGTTGCCTTTTTGACTCCCGAAACATCGTTGGTGTGATAGTTTACGGCCGCATCGCCAATGAAATAGATGTACGAGGCGATCGTCAACCCCAGATACATCTGTCGGCGCGTGTTGCTGCGGATCATGCGCGATTGCAGTGCATCAAGCTCCGGTGTGCGGGTTTGGCTGATGTCGGTGTAGGCCTCGTATTTCTGTTTCAGCGGCTTGTAAATCTTATTTTCGTGGATGAACAGACCGACTCCTGTCCCCACAAGTCCATAAAGAAGCGGTAGTTTCCAATATTGTTTGTTGTAGACCTGCCCATATCCGGGTAGCACGGTCGAGATCCAGCATACCTTTGAGAGTGACATGGAGTCACTCATGAACCACCCTTTTTTGAAAACCGTCTGTTTTTTGGCCGTGTCAAGACCCTTTTCGGCAAAGGTCATCTGTGCAATGGCGATCGAATCGAGTGTATGTAGGTCATCGGTGCGCAAAGCCGCAAGCATCACCGAATCGGCTATATAATCGGCGCGAGCCTCGGTCTGAAAATCGAGTAGCATGGCGGCTAACCGCAACGAATCGCGTTTTGAACGCAACGTGTCGGGTTTTTCGAGCTGCCCTCCGCGCACAATGGTGCGATTGCCACGGTGTGACTGAGCTTGCGCGTGCAACCCCATCACCACCGCCGCTAAAACGGCTAACACGATGCGATACCGAAAACCCGTCATCGAACTATTTGCGCTTGGCAAAACGGTTGATAAACTCCTCAATATCTTTGTCGTTCGCAAATCCGATGACGATTTTGCCGCCGCCGTTTTTCGAACGTTTGATCGCAATCTCCTGATTGAAGAACTTCTCCAACTCGTCCACCAGTCGCGAATAACTTTCGGGATACTCCTCATCAACCGGCATTTCAGCCTGCGGATCATCGGCAGCAGTCGTTGAAAGCGCACGCACCAACTCCTCGGCCTGTCGTACCGAAAGATTCTTCTTGATGCACCGTTTGAGCATCCGTAGCTGCTCATGGTCGGGAGCTCCGGCAATTGCTTTGGCATGCCCCATCGAGATGATCCCCTCTTTGAGTGCTAACTGCACCTCATTGGGTAACTTCAACAATCGCAGGTAGTTCGATACCGATGAACGCTTCTTGCCTACCTTCTCCGAGAGTGCGTCTTGTGTGAGGTTGCACTCGTCGATGAGTCGTTGCATGCCCAATGCGATTTCGATTGCATTGAGATCCTGTCGTTGGATATTCTCAACCAACGCCATCGCGTGCAGATTCTCATCATCCACCTCACGAATATAAGCCGGAAGTGTTTTCAGATCGGCACGCTGTGCTGCCCGCCAACGGCGTTCGCCACTGATGATGATGTATTTTTCATCGGCTGTCTTTTTGACGGTAATTGGCTGAATAACACCTAATTGTCGGATTGAATCAGCCAACTCATCAAGAGCCTCCTCGTCAAATTGAGTACGGGGCTGTGTGGGGTTGGGGATGATGTTGGCGATGTCGATTTCGGACATATGGCTCATTGGTTTGGCTTTGATGTCGATTTCCACGGCATCGTTTCCGAAGATCGCGTCCAAGCCGCGTCCTAATCCTTTGGGCTGTTTCATAGCTACTTGTTTTTCTTTAAAAATTCGCGCGCGAGAGTCAGGTAATTTTCCGAACCGATAGCTGCTGCGTCATACAGCATGACGGGTTTCCCGTGTGAGGGGGCTTCCCCTAAACGGATGTTGCGCTGAATTATTGTGTCGTAAGCCAACGCACCGAAGTGTTCGCGAACTTCGGTAACCACCTGATTATTGAGTCTATTGCGCATATACATAGTCAACAGGAAACCCTCGATTTCGAGTTGAGGATTCAAGCCGCCCTTCACCTTTTTGATGGTGCTGAGTAGTTTCGAAAGTCCTTCGAGGGCGAGGTATTCGCATTGTACGGGGATCAATACCGAATCGGCCGCTGTGAGGATATTGACGGTGGTGTAACCCAACGAGGGGGAGCAGTCGATGAAGATGAAATCAAACTTTTCGCGCAGCGAATCCACGATTCGTTTCATGACGTGGTGTGCATTCTCCATCTTGGGCAGTTCGGCATCGGCCGCCACCAAGTCGATTGACGATGGCAGCACCCATAGGTTCTTGACATCTTCGCATTGGAGGATCACCTCTTCGGGGTTTTTCTGCGCGGTTATACATTCGTAGATCCCTTCTAAATTGATGTCGAAGCCCAATCCGGAGGTCGCATTCGCCTGCGGATCAGCGTCAAGCAACAAAACTTTTTTGCCGAGCAACGCCAATGAAGCGGCGAGATTGATGGCCGTTGTAGTTTTACCTACGCCGCCCTTCTGATTTGCCAATGCGATAACCTTTGCCATACTTAAATGCTGTTTATAATCGGGCAAATTTAATGAAATTAAATGGAAAACCGCAAGTGTTGCGGAAAAATGCATATCTTTGAGGTCGCAAACAGCTGATTGTTATATGAAATTCTGGACGAAAAATAAATTGGTCGTGCCGGATGCTCCCACTGAGGGTGGGCATCGGTTATCGGCCGAGCCGCAAAAGGATCCGAAACCTCTAACGATGCACCGATTTCCGACAATGGGGGATGTGCTTGCCATGTTGGGAATCACCTTTTTGGCGCAGATCCTGATCGGGACGATTCTATTGATCTTGACACCCGGCTCGTTGACCGACAGCAACGCAATGTCCGAACAGTTGTCGGGCAAGTGGCTCGTTTGGGGTTATCTGCTTTCCATGACAGCTGCTCTTGTGGGTGTTTTGATCTATCGCTATATGCGCGGAGGAAGAGGACGATGGGCTCATTTTTCAATGCGTGGACTCAATCCTGCGGTGCTTGTTTGGGCCTTTGTGCTGATTTTTGCCGTCGGGATCATTCTCGAACCTTTGTTGGCACGTCTGCCCGAAATCAATCTTACTCTGGGTCGTGGCTTTTGGACGATTATTATGCTTGTTGTCTTTGCCCCCGTGTTCGAAGAGCTACTCTGTCGCGGGGTGGTGTTGGGGTCGTTGCGCGCTAAATACGGAACTATTGTCGCGTGGGTAATCTCCTCTCTCTTTTTCGGGGTGCTCCATATGCAGCCGGCGCAGGTTGTTTCGGCTACCGCAATTGGACTGATTCTGGGATATGTCTATCTGGCAACCAATTCGCTTTGGGCGGTGATGATTCTGCATGGACTCAACAACGCTGTGGCCTACCTAATGATGTCGGCCGGTTATGAAAACGCGCTGTTGATTGATTTGGTGGAGAGCCGTCTGCTCTATCTGTTGATCTATCTCGCTTCGTTGACGTTGGCGATCGTGTCGGGGTATATGATGTTGCGAAAACTGCGACAACTCAAAGAGGAGGAGAAAAATCGCGTTGCCGCGTAATAATCGGAGCACTCCAACGTTATTTACGAGGAAAAAAAGTATCTTTGCCTCTTGGAATATGAGCATACGAACAAAAATAGTCGTGGTTGCGGGGTGTTTGCTGCTGGCAGGATGTCGGGAGTTGCCGCGCTATTTCTCTGGCGAGACGACTCTTGTGCGAGCAGGTCGTCACGAGTTGCAACTGCGTGATGTGCAGGCTGTCGTGCCGGCCGGACTGACCGGTGATGATAGCGCGGCGTTCATGAAAGCGTATATCGACCGATGGGTCATGAAACAACTTAAATTGCAGGAGGCAGAGGAGATATTCTCCTCTTCGGCCGAGGATATCGACAAAATGGTCGAAGAGTACCGACAAGCGTTGCTGATACGAAAACTTGACCAATATTACGTAGATCGTCAGATCGACACGGTCTTTACCGATGAGGAGATCGCAACTTATTATAATGCGCACAAAGCGGACTTTAAACTCGACCGCACAATTGTCAAGGGGCGAATCATCCGTTTCAAGGAGGGACAACGTCAGAGCCGTAAACTCAAAGAGTTGATGAATTCGGGGGCAGCCTCCGCGCAACAGGATCTGAACGATATTTGTCTGAAAAACGACTTCCAGCAGACCGATTACCGCGATCAGTGGGTCGATTTTTCGGAGTTTTTGAGTTATCTGCCGATTTTGCGCTCGCAGAACTACGATGAGATTCTCTCGACAACGACTCTGCAAGAGATGCGCGATAGCGAGTCGCACTACTACTTCCGCATTGATGCCGTGCGTCACGAAGGGGAGCCGATTCCGCTCGATCGGTTAGTTCCGACTATCCGTCGAATTCTCTTCAATCAGCGTCAGAATGAGATCATTCGCCAGCACGAAGAGGTGCTTTCGGCACAGTCGAAGGCGGATGAGAAGGTGCACATCTATAAAAAAGAAGAATAAATAACGATAAACGAAACCCGATGATGTTTAAAAAAGGTATTTTGGTGCCGGCGCTTGTGCTTTTTGTCGCAACCGTTTTTGCACAAAAGCAGCAAGTTATGCTCGATAAGGTAGTTGCGGTAGTTGGCGGTTCGTCGATTCTCTACTCCGAAGTGGACGAATATGCCAAACAACTTGTCGATCAGCGTCGTCAGGAGGGTTATACCTCCGATCGCGATCCGATGAACGAGGCGCTCGAAGCGCTGATGACCCAAAAATTACTCTATCATCAGGGACAAATCGACTCGGTGAAGGTTAGCGAGGGTGAGATCGCATCGCGTGTTGAGGAGCAGGTTCAACAGATGACCCAGATGGAGGGTTCGATTCCGGCACTTGAAGCCAAACACCACATGGCAATCTTCAACATTCGCGAGATGATGCGTCAACGTTATACCGAGCAGGCGTTTGCCAACGCCATGCAGAGCGATGTGGTGGATAAGGTGACGATCGTTCCCGGTGAAGTGGAACGTTTCTATAAAAAGATCGATAAAGATAGCTTGCCGACAATCGCCGAACAGTATGTCTATGCCCAAATTACGAAGTATCCCAAGTCGATTGTGGCTGCCAAACAGCGTACCCGCGAGCGATTGCTGGATATGCGTGAGCGTGTGATTTCGGGGAAGGCAAAGTTTGAAAATTTGGCGCGCATGTACTCGGTGGATGGCACGGCGATGCGTGGCGGAGAGATGGACCCCACGCCGTTGCAGGGGCTTGATGAGTCGTTTGCTGCCGCGCTCGAAGGGCTCAAACCCGGACAGATCTCCGAGGTTGTCGAGTCGCAATTCGGATTTCACATCATCCAATTACTCGACAAAAAGGGGGCTTATTACCACTTCCGTCACATTCTTTTGCGTCCCAACTACACCACCGAGGAGTTGTCCGAATCGTTAAGTCTGCTCGATAGTGTTGCCAATGTAATCAAGAAGGATTCGATCACCTTCGAAAAGGCGGCCTTTAAATACTCTGATGATGCATCATCGAAGATGAATGGCGGTATTGTGTCGAATCATGATATTCTGGAACGTTACAACGCCTTCGATGCCAAGTTGACCGTCGCGAAGTTCCTCAAAGAGGATTTCGGACATTTCAATGCACTGGATGATTATAACCAACTTCGTAACTTGCGTGTGGGCGAGGTTTCGGGAGCCTTCCTGACCGAAGATATCAAACGAAATCAATTGGCCAAAGTGGTCAAACTGGTTGAGGTGATTCCGACCCATGTGGCCTCGCTCAATGAGGATTATCTGCGGTTGGAGGAGTTGGCTCTCAACGCCAAACGCGAGCGAATCTTCAAAGAGTGGCTGTCGAAAAAGATCGAGGGCATGTATGTCTTCATCTCACCCGAATTCCGGGAGGGCGCATTTGAGAACAAGCATTGGGTGAAGTAGGCAATCGTGCGTAAGTTTTTTTCCATAATCCTTGTGACGTTGGCTGCGGCCGGCATTCTTTGGGCGCGTAATGGCGCGCAGGCTCCGCAGTCGGCGACTACCGAGAAGAAGGTGGTGGACTTGAAGTCGGATCTGATGGGGCCGATTGCCCCCGGTGATTCGGTGCTGTTTCTGGTGGGTAACTTTGCCGCTCAACACAATGGGGCGGTCATCACCTGCGACTCGGCAGTTCGCTATTCGGATATGCATATTGAGTTCTTCGGCAATGTCCTTATCAACAAAAATACCACCTACATCTATGGCGATCGCGCTGTCTATGACGGTACGCTCAATGAGGCCAGAGTCTATTCGGATCTGATAAAGGTGGTCGATGGCGATGCTACGCTCTATACCTACCAATTTGTCTTCAATACCAAAGATAATATCGGTAAATTCTACGATGGCGGAGTGATGACCAACCGCGAAAATGTGCTCGAAGCGGTGCGTGGCTACTACTACTCCAACACCAAGGAGTTGATTGGTGTCGATGATGTCGAGATGCGGAATGACGAGTATGAACTGAAAGGGGATTCGGTCGTCTACAACACCGTTACCGACAACGCATTCTTCTTCACTCGCACCAATATCTGGAATAAAGAGGGTGACTATCTCTATGCCGATCGAGGGTCGTACCAGAAACTCGATACGCTTTACAAAGTAACGCGCAACGGATATGTGCTGACCGAAAAACAGGAGGCATGGAGCGATAGCATGGAGTATTACCGCGCGAAAAATCACGTGATTCTTCGCCGCGATATTCAATTGGATGATACGGAGCACAAGGCGCTTGCCTTTGGCGACTACGGCGAATATTGGAAGGAGCCGGGCAATGTCTTTCTGACACGACGACCGTCGGTTGTCAGCTATGATCGCTCGCAGGGGGACTCTCTCTTCATGCGCGCCGATTCGATGTGGCTCTATACGCTGAATCGCAACGCCGAGAAGGCCGATTCTACGGCAAAACAGGAGAGAACTGCCGCATCAGTAGCCACTCCGACATCGGGGGCTCAACCAGTTGATACGTTGGCTCAACCGGCGAATCGTGACTCTATGCAGGCTCAAAACGGAATGTCGCACTCGGAGCCTCCGGCCGACTCCCTGCAACGGGCCTTGATAGGGGCCGATTCGTTGAAAATTGCACCGGCCGATACCGTGCAACGAATACCTGCGGAGCGCAAAGCTCTCCTCAAAGAGGCTGCCGCCCAAGCAAAAGCCGAGCGTAAAGCGGCTGCAATCAAGGCCAAGAAGGAGAAGTTGGAGCAGATTGCTGCCAAGCGTAAGGCTAAACTATTGGCTCAAAAAGAGCGGGATGACAAACGCCTTGCTGCCGCCAAATTGAAAGCCGAATCAAAACTACGAGCTCGACAAGCTCGTGCTGCACGAAAAGGAAAGATATTTGTGGCCGATTCGAGCGAGATCCACCGGATTGATTCGCTTATGGCCCGCCGATCGGCCGATTCGTTGGCGCATCGGATTGACTCGCTGGCTGCCGATTCGTTGCAGCGTGCCGCGTTGGCCGATTCGTTGGCAGCCGATTCGTTGCTGACTCCGGCTGATTCGATCTACCGCTTGCTCAAAGGATTTCACCATGTGAAGATCTATCGTTCCGATTTTCAAGCAGTCTGCGACTCGATGACGGCCATATCGACCGATTCAACCATTCACCTCTATATCGAACCGGTACTCTGGAACGAAAGCAACCAGATCACCTCCGATGTGATGGATATCTATACAGCCAATCAGCAATTGACCCATGCAAAATTCATCGGTTCGCCGATGATGGTCAGCATGCTCGACACGGCACATTACAACCAAGTTTCCGGTAAAGAGATGACGGCCTATTTCCGCAACAATGAGATTTGCCGCAATGATGTCAACGGAAATGCGCAGACGATCTATTATATGCAGGACGGTGAGCCGCCCCAGATTACGGGCGTAGGGGTTATCGAGAGCGGTGATTGTTCGTTCTATATCGAACAAAAACAGGTGGTGACGATCACCTATCGAAAAGATCCCGATATTCATATCTATCCTATGGATAAGGTTCCGGCCGATCAATCACTCTTGTTGAAGGGTTTTCGCTGGGAGGCAAAGCGGCGACCGACTCAGACCGAAGTCTTCGATCGCACGATCCGTCCCTCGGAGCGCGAAAGCCGTTCGACAATGCCGCGCCCACAGTTCCCGATGCAGCAGCGTATTGATGCTTATCGTAAACAGTTGATTGAGCAACGCCGTTGGTTTGATCGCAGTGATCAGGTCGATGCCGAAACAACAGAGTGGATGCGTACCTTGGGGTATGAGGTGGGCAAGCCGCGTCATTGATATTTTTCTATGATTGGTGATAATAATGAAGAGCTGTTTCCGGTGGTAGACCCCCTCGGAAAGGTCATTGGTAGGGCTACGCGTGGCGAATGCCACAATGGTTCGATGTTGTTGCATCCGGTAGTGCATCTGCACCTGCTCAATAGTCGAGGCGAACTCTACCTTCAAAAACGTCCTGCTTGGAAAGATATACAACCCAACCGTTGGGATACGGCCGTGGGTGGGCATGTCGATTTTGGAGAGACCGTAGAGGCCGCCTTGCATCGCGAAGTGCGGGAGGAGTTGGGCGTTACCGACTTCAACTACGAGCAGGTTGCGGTCTATATTTTTCATTCGGAGCGCGAGCGCGAGTTGGTCTATGTTCATCGCGGACTTTATGATGGACAGATTACGCCGAGCGAGGAGCTTGACGGCGGCCGTTTCTGGAAACCGTATGAGATTTTTGATAATCTCGGTAAGGGTCTTTTTACCCCAAATTTTGAAAACGAGGTTCAGCTAATCTTTGAGTAGGCTCTCTTATACATAGCCTTGCGGCGCGGAAATTGCGTGCAGCGGGGGCATGGAGAAGATCCTGAAACATTGGACGGATGCGCTGCTGCGGTGGCTGGGAGCCGAACCGGTCGAAGAGGGCTGGGATCGGTGGATTGCCCTTGCTATCGTGGTGGTAATCGCCGTGGCCTTTGATTATCTCTGTCGAGTGATCGTTGTGCATAGTATCCATCCGGTGGTTCATCGTACCAAAGCCCGCTGGGACGACGAACTTTTCAGCGCGAAGGTACTCAATCGACTTTGTCATATTTTCAGTGCTTTGCTGCTGTTTGGTGTGCTTCCGATTCTCTTCGAAGAGAAAGACCCGATGCGCGACGTAATGATGCGCACAATGGCCTCCTACGTTACGGTGACTGTTGTCCGTTTTGTCAACACGCTATTGGCGGCCGGATTTCGTATCATGGCGGCGCATCCGGCATGGCTCGACAAACCGATCAAGGGGATGCGTCAAACGGCACAAGGAATTGCTGTTTTTGTCGGCGCGATTGTCGTTGTCTCCATCCTCATCGACAAATCTCCGGCGAAGTTGCTCACCGGTCTTGGAGCATCGGCGGCGATCATTCTGCTCATCTTTCGAGATAGTATCCTTGGGTTCGTATCGGGTATCCAACTCTCATCGAACAATATGCTCAAAGTGGGAGATTGGATCTCTGTGCCCAAGTTCGGAGCGGACGGAAGGGTGGAGGAGGTATCACTAAATACGGTCAAGATCAGAAATTGGGATAATACGATTGTTACGCTTCCTCCCTACATGTTGGTTAGCGATTCGTTTCAGAATTGGCGAGCCATGCAACTATCGGGGGGACGGCGAGTGATGCGTTATGTGGCGATCGATATGACGAGTGTCTGTTTTTGTACTCCCGAAATGCTGTCGCGTTACCGCCAAATTGATCTTGTGCGCGACTATATCGAGAGTACCGAGCAACAGATAGCTGCATACAATGCGGCGCATGGTCTTGACGATGCGGCCGGAGTCAATGGTCGACATCTGACCAACCTGGGAATTTTCCGAGCTTATCTGCTCAACTACCTGCGCGATCAGGTTCCTATCAATCGCGATATGACGATGATGATTCGACATCTGCAACCCACCGAAATGGGGCTGCCGATCGAACTCTATTTTTTTACCGATACGGTTGATTGGGTTACCTATGAGGGGATCCAAGCCGATGTTTTTGACCATGTGCTGGCGGTGATTCCGGCTTTTGATCTGCGCGTGTTTCAATCTCCAACGGGGCACGACCTCGAAGCTTGGCAACGATCGCAGTCCGCCACTACAAGAAAAGCATCAACACCACCTGAATGATAATGACACGCAGGAACATGCAGACAGGGTAGACCGTGGCATACGATACCGAGGGGTTGTCGCCATCAATGGTGTCGTTGGCGTAATTGAGAGCCATCGGGTTGGCCATGCTGCCGCACAGCAGTCCGGCGATCGACCCAAAATCTAACCGCATCACTCTCAATGCTACCAATGCAACCAAAACCACCGGAACAAATGTCAACACAAAACCTAACCCCAGCCACAAGGCTCCTTCGGGGCGCATGACTGTTTCGAAAAAATGGGCTCCGGCATCGAGCCCCAGACAGGCCAGATACATCGACAATCCCAATGCGCGCAGCATCAAATTGGCACTTTGTGTCGTATAGGTAATCATATGGAGTCGCGGGCCGAAGGTGCCGATCAGAATACCGACAATGATTGGACCACCGGCCAGACCCAATTTTACGGGGATCGACATTCCGGGGATTGCAACCGGAATACTTCCGAGTACTAAACCCAGAATCAGGCCGATGAACACGGCGGCCAGATTGGGCTCGTTCAAACTTTTTACGGCATTGCCGAGTATCTTCTCCACGTTGTGAATGGCGGTGGCCTCCCCGACAACGGTTAATCGGTCGCCCAACTGCAATCGCAGGTCGGGAGTGGCGAGTAGTTGTACCCCCGAACGATAGACACGGCTGATGTTGATGCCGTAGTTATTGCGCAAACGGAGCGATGAAAGTTTTTTGCCATTGATGTCGGGGCGTGTAACCAATATCCGCTGTGAGATGAGTTGCCCGTCTACCGCATTCCAGTCAATGTTTTCGGTGTTCCAATCTTTCTGTTCCTGTTCGCCGAAGATCAGTCGCAACGCCTCGGCATCAGAGGGAGAGGTGATTACCAGAATTACATCGTCTTTCTGCAACGTCTTGTCCGATGTCGGAATTGATACGTGCCCATCGCGCCAAACACGCGAAATGACGAATCGGTGATGGCTGTTGAGGGCAATGTCATGTACGCTTTTTCCGAATACGGCAGGATTGGTCAAGTGATAACTGGCGATATAGACATTTTTGCGATGTTCGGCATCAGGCGATGGTAAATCTACTGGTCGAACGAAGAGCTTTCGGAGAAAGACAATGGCTAAAATAACCCCCACAACTCCTAATGGATAGGTCAATGCACAACTCAACGCAGCTCCGTTGGCATTGTATCCGCCCTGCTGCAACGCTTGTTGTGCCGCACCGAGAGCCGGAGTGTTGGTGGTCGCACCGCACAAAATACCCGACATGTCGGGCATCGGGACACCGCATGCGTAGCTCAATCCCACGGCCAATAGTGTGCCTAACAGCACCACTCCAATCGCTGGCCCGAGCAGGCGTAATCCTCCTGCGCGCATCGAACTGAAAAATCCGGGGCCGACCTGCAACCCGAGCGCATAGACAAAGAGGATCAGCCCGAAACTTTCGGCGTAGGTCAGCATGGCCGGATCGAGCGATAGCCCGAGGTGGCCGGCCAGAATGCCAACGAAAAAGATAAACGCCGTTCCCAGCGAGATGCCGAAAAAGCGGATTTTACCCAATCCGATGCCGAGTGTCGAGATCAGAGAGATCACAACAACTGCTTGTAACGCCGAGTGTTCGACGAATATGTTTGTAAACCATTCCATCTCTATTCGTGGGCAAAGATCGCAATAAAATTAAAAATTAAAAATTAAAAGTGAAAAATTAGGGCACGGATGCAAAATAGAGTGGGAAAGGCTCCCAAGAGGGGGCTTTTTTTGTTGTTTACTTTGCATAGAGCGATTTTCAGCAGCCGTCATCTGTCAAAAACAGAATCGCCCCGACTCTGGGTCAGGGCGATTCATCGTGGTTTGTTTTCGAGATTAGAACAGCACGGTCAATAGCACCGGGTAGTGATCGGAAACATAAGTGACTCCGTAATTATTTGTCAGCGTGCGGAACGAAACAGCCGTTGCATTGCGGTAGTAAATATGGTCGATATTCCGTGTCGCGCTCGGCGTTCCTTTGCCGAAGGCGTTGTAGCTGTAAGCATCACCGGCGGGTGCGATATCCCGACCGGCCTTCATCCAGTCGCGGTAGGTTTTCAGCACAGCGGTTCCCTCTTCGGTCGCTTCGGAACAGTTCATGTCGCCTACGATAAAGCACATTGCTGATTCGCCGGCCAATGCCTTCATGCGTGTTACGTTGAGTTTGGCTCCATTGAGTCGCGCTGCCTGATAGGGCGCGTTATCCAGTGCGGAGTTTGTGCGTACCGGTAGGTGTGTTGTGAGGAAGTAGAAATCCTTTCCGGTTGCCGTCTCTTTCAAGTGAACCCAAACCGAAGTACGCCACTGCGTATCGCCCACATTCCAGCACGGCGAAGGGGTGTCGGGGGTTGCACTCAGGAAGAAATAGCCCTCTTCTACTCGTGAAAAGCGATCCATACGGTAGAGCAAGCACGAATTACCACCTGTTCCTTCCCCAGTTCCGGGGACTTCAACATAGGCATAGTTCATAAGCTGGCTTTTCAGATAGGTGCGCTGAATCGTGCGTGGCTCTTGGATGCCGATAACATCGGGTTGCACGGTGTTAATCATCTTCACCACGGCTACTTTGCGTACATCCCATGCGGTGTCACCCTCGTCGGTTGCGCTGTTGTAGCGGACGTTGAACGACATTATTTTCAGCGATTTGGAGGAGATTTCTCCGCCTTTTCCGTTTTCTCCGTCGTCGTTACCCGATGAGCAGCCCAATGCGCTCAGCATAATTCCGTAAAGCAAATACTTCAGTTTGTTCATTTTTTTATAATTTTAAGGTTTAGTCCTTGGTAATCACGATGTCATCGATGTAGTGACGTCCCGTTCCCCCGATTGTGATCTTCGTCGTCTTGGTGGCTCCTGTAACCTTTACTGTTACGGGATACCACTGATAATAGGCCTTTTCCATTACTTTGGCCGCAGCTTCATCAGCCGGCATGCTCTCTGCGGGCAGCGATGCTAACGAGTGCACCGGTTCGGCAGCGGTTCCGTCGCCCTCTGTCGTAACGGTTAGCGTTGTCGGATCGGGTTTGTAAGAGGATGCACCTCCCATATGGATCGCGATTTTGAATTTGAAGGTGATGTTAGTCGGCGTGTCGCCCAAAGCCGTCAACGCAGGGGTTGTGATCGTTCCGGAGGTTGCATCGCTCGACCCCAGACGGATATACCCTGGTAGTTCATAGACCAGATCATTTACCAACCACCCCTCGGCTGCCGTGTATTTGTTGGGGGCATTGCTCGATGCACTCATTTGCCAAGTCGGAATGAAATAATCGTGGCCGAAGAAGGCATCGTCAAAACCTTCGGTCAGCACGACGTTGTCGCCGGAGGCAAATTTGGTCGTGTGGTAGGCTCGCCTCTCGTTCGTGGTGAGGTAGAACGCGTGCTGGAACTGCAACTGTCCGCTGGTGCTGATCTCAGATCCGCTCTTATGGCACTCCGTGTCGGCTTGGCTGATGCGGATGAAGAGGAATCTACCTTCGGTTACCGCACTGCTCTCCGGTACGTTGAAGAGTGCCATTTTATAACCATAGGCGTTTGCGGCGGTCGGAATGGAGAACTTATTGTTTCCGGCTACGTTGTATGGTGCTTGACGCACATCCATATCACTATGCCAACTTGTTTGATTCGTGCTCCATTCGATCTTGTAGTTGTGGGGTACAAGGGCACTCGATGCGGCAAATAGACCGAAGCCGAAACGCAGATTGCCTTTCAGAACGGAGGTCGCCTTGATCTTGAATAACAGGGCATTCTCTTGCCAATTTACCCCTCCCCAACCGGTGGTTTGGAATCGACCGTCGTAAGGGGAGGCTTTACAGGTCAGACCGCTGCCTGTAACATCGCTGTTACCCAGTTTGGTGATTGTGCAACCGTTATCGGTATAGGTAACGGTCATGCTTGCCTCATCGTAGGTCGCATTATAGATTGTAGATAATGGGTTTCCGACCACTTTGAGCATTCCGCATATTGGGGTAATGGCATAGACTGAGGCTCCGAAACGCGTACCTGTCATGGCGGCAAGATCACTAAGGGCGGTCGGCAGCAGGAAGGTCGAGCCGGCAACGCCTTTTGGTGCGCCACTCTTCTGCGGTACGGTCTGTGTGGCGAACGAGGCTGCGGCAAATGTTTTTAGGGTGTAGGTGGTCGTTTGATCGGCGAGTTCAAGCGTCACGTTGCCGCTCATTGTCTTCGATAGATCGGCAGCAACAATCTGTGATTCGGGAAGTGAAACGTACATTCCCTCGTAAGTTCCAGCTTTGAGTTCGGCAACCGATATGCTCTTTGCGGTTGGCATCAGGTTGGCCGCACTCTCTTTGCTTACCAGATCAGCGGTCGCCGGTGTTACGGTCAGTAACCCCTCAGAAGTGGCCAATTTCGCCCCTTTTACGATGACCTTTACCAGATCGCCCGCAGCGAGTCCGTGGTTGGCCTTTTTGACGAAGATTCCGGAGGCGTCATCCTGCATGGCGAAACACTCCGATGGGACGTTATTCACGGCAACGACGCGACCTTCGATGTAATAATTATCGGTGACGGAAACCTCTGCGTTTCCTTTCAAAGCCCGAATGGCTGAAACGGCAACCTTTGTAGGATCTGTCGGTGACGGACGTTCGGGCGTGCCCTCTACTTCAAGCAGGATGTCATCGAGGAAGAAGCGCACATCGTCCGTTGTAGAACTCATAGCGGCCGACGTGATCGTGATCTGTGTTGCGGCAGTAGCTCCCTTTATCTGAACGGTAAAGGGTTTGAACGAGTTGTTGGCCATGCCGCTGAGCGTTCCGCCCTCAACCGTTGCGCCACTCGTTTCATCGGTTGTGACAACTACTCCGGGGTTGGTCGGATTTCCATAGGCATCCATCATTGCTGTTGCCAGAAAGGTCAGTTTCAGATTGGCTTTGAGGATATTCATCGTTTCGAAGCGGGAGGTGAGCTTGATCGTGTAAGATCCTTGTGTGTAGCGGCTCACCACAGCCTCGTCGCCACGACCGATCTGTAAAAATCCCGGACGCGAATAGGCCTCCTTGATCTCAACGATCTCCGAGAGAGCCTTCGGCAGCGAGTATCCGCCGGCGTTCCACGAAGACATGAAGTCGAGCGGTAGATCAATATAGGCTGCTTTGGTGTCAACCAAGTCATCGAATCCAGTTGAGAAGACGACCGTTTGATCGTTCATTGCCGCAACGGTACTCTTTGCAGCGGCGGCTTTGGTGATGCAGAATCCGGTCTGGAAGGCGGCTGTCTTGTTCGATGAGGAACCTACTGCCGTGCCGTCGGTGCAGAGGTGACGAATGTATAGTTTTCCACCGGCTGGTATCTTTTTATCTGCCGGAATGGTGAAATCTATCGTCTTCCAAACGGCGTCCGAAACCCCACCTTCTGCCGTTCCTTCGAATTGGGTCCAACTTTTGCCATCGGCACTCCACCAATAGGTCCAAGGATTGGTTGACTGTGCATTATCGCGGCGGCTCCCCCATGAGTAGCGTAAGTCGCCCGAAAGTTCATTTCGCAACGGGAATTCGAGGATCAATGCATCGTCAGTCGCCCATGAGTCGATGACCACGCCGCGCTGAAACTCCCAATTCGTCTTGGGATTGGTGTGTGTCTGGGTGCTGAATACCATTGTGGCGTTTGAACCGGTACGGCGCAGAATCAGACCATTGTCGAAGTAGCAGGTGGTGCCTTCAATAAAGGCGTTGTCCAACTCCTTGTTGGTGTCGATACTGTACGTCTGGTAGATCGGCAGCGAATAACCATCACCTCCGCCGACCGTGCTGCCGCTCTGTGTAAGAAGAATTGAAACGTTGGATGACTCGGAGTCGGTGATTACATGTACATAGGTGGTGCGCGCCGTTGTCGAACGGTTGCGTGCAACGTTGAGCATCACTACGGCATCGCCTGTGCCGCGTGTTTCGCTGGCCGTTACCCATCTAACGGTTTCACCCGTCTCGGGATCGGAAAATTCAATATGCCAATAGGCATTGCTGGTCACATTCAAGGGCACGGTTTCACCCTCTCCCACGGCTGTTAACGCCTCTTGCTCGATGGCTACGCGGCCTACGCTGTCGACTCCCGCATTGTCGGAACAAGAACTTCCGGCAGATAGCAGTCCCACAGCACAAATCCATAACAAATACTTTTTCATAATCGTGAAGTAAAGGTTCTTTTTTTCAGTACGGATTGTCGGATCGGGGTGGTTTACCTCCGTTTCAAACACTCCATACTACTTTTTTATGACATCCTACGAAAAAAAACCGACTTTTTTTTGGAATGTCGAATTTTACGTTTATTTTTGTACCACACTAAACCACACTATTCTATTTAGCCCAAGTGTTGTGTGGTGTGGTGTGCGTTGCAAATATACTACTAATTCTAAAAAGATGAAAAAAAGTTACGATGAATTTCAAAGAAAGTGCAATTTTCGGATAATTGTGGCTTTCTGCACGCTTTTGGCGGCGATCGTATTTGCTCCATCTTACGCCTCGGCCCAAAACTTCAACCTCAGGGGCAGCGTAAAGACCGAGAAAGGAGAGCCGATTATCGGTGCTACTGTTCTCATTACGGGAACCCAACAGGGAGTGACGACCGGCTCGCAGGGTGAGTTTACGCTTGCGGTGGCTAAAAAACCCGCGGCGGATGCTTCGATCGTCGTTTCGTATTTGGGCTACAAGCCTCAAACGATTGTGATTGGCAGCCGAACAACCTTCGATGTGGTACTTGTCGAGGAGAGTACAGCCATGGATGAAGTGGTGGTGGTCGGTTACGGTACGCAAAAAAGACCTTACGGGAGCACTCTCCTCGGTGGGGAGCGATGCAATCCTCAACCGACAGACCCAAACCATCTCTCAGGCTCTTCAAGGAGCTATGCCCGGCGTGACTGTTACACGTACTAACTCGGCACCGGGCGGCTCGGCTACGATCCGCATTCGTGGTATCACCTCGATGACCGATGGAGCATCGGATCCCTATGTTCTTATTGATGGGGTGGCCGGTTCGATTGATGATGTCAACCCGAACGACATTGAGAACATCACCGTATTGAAGGATGCCGCATCGGCATCAATCTACGGATCACAAGCCGCTGCTGGCGTCATCTTGATTACGACCAAGCGTGCTGCGAAATCGGAAGGTGGGCGGGTTACCTATAATTATACGCTTGGCTTGGATATTCAGACGAAAAAACCTGAATATATGAGTGCGACCGATTATATGTCGGCAGTCAACGAGCTTCGTTATAACGATTTGCCGTCCAGCGGCTGGTATCAGGACTACGCTCGGGATATTATCGACAACTACCAGATGCTCAATCGCGAAAATCCGGATATCTATCCCAATGTGGATTGGATGAGTCTGATGCTCAAAGATGTCGGTGTACGCCATTCGCATAGCCTCACGATTCAATCGGGTGGTGATAAACGCAGCACCGTTTTGAGTTTGGGCTTTGACGATGTCGATGGATTGTTCCGCAAGAATCTCTCGTGGAAACGCTACACGGTTCGACTCAATAACGATGTGCAGGTGTTTAAATGGATGAAGGCTGCCGCCGATATTTCGCTGCGTTATGTCGATCAACTCAATCCACACTCTTCGCCATCGACGATCATGCGTTATATTCCGCCTATCTATCAGGCTGTTTGGAGTGACGGACGCTATGCCCCCGGCAAGGACGGTACGAATAAGTATGCCGCACTCATGTCGGGCGGAGAGAAACAGAGCGACAAATATCTGGCCAACGCCAAGTTCCAAGTAGATATTACCCCTATTAAAGGGTTGACGATCACTGGAATATTTGCTCCACAGTTCTCTTACGACAAGGTGAAAGATTTCCAACGCCAGACCTCCTATTTTAACTATAAAGAGGAGAGTCTTACCAGTTCGAAATATATCTCTGATGCCAAGACGACGACTCTCGAAGAGTCGCGTGGCGACTCTTTCGCACATACCTCGCAGGTCTATGCGAACTATCAGCACACCTTTGGCGCCGATCATAATTTCAGTGCCATGATCGGTTACGAAAATTACTCTTACAAGGAGGGGACGCTCGTTGCCAAAAAGTCTTCGTTCGCCCACTCGTTGATTCCCGATCTGAGTGCCGGTGGTACAACGGATGTGACAGCAAACTCGCAAGATGTCAATGAATTGGCTCGCCGTTCCTACTTCGCTCGACTGATGTATAACTACCGTTCGAAGTACTATGTGCAGGGCAACGTTCGCCGTGACGGCTCCTCGCGATTTGCCCCCAATTGCCGTTGGGGAACCTTCCTCTCGGCATCTGCCGGCTGGATCTTTACGCAGGAGAAGTTTATGGAGAGTCTTCGCAAGGTATTAGATCACGGAAAGTTACGTGTCTCATACGGCGAATTGGGTAACGAACGCATAAAGGGTTACTACCCCTATCAGGCTGTGTTGGCCGATAACAATACGGTGGGTTACAACGGCTCGACTGTCATCGGTTTGTCGGGTTATTCGCAGGCGGCCGCAGTGGTCTCCGACATCACGTGGGAAACGACGGCAACGGTCGATGTGGGTCTTGATCTGACGATGCTTGGCAATCGGCTGACCCTCTCCGGCGACTATTACTATAAAAAGACACGCGACATGCTGCTGCAAGTACCTATCGCTCCGATCATGGGTCTTTCCGACCCCTACGACAACATCGGCGATATGAACACCAAAGGTTGGGAGGTTGTTCTCGGTTGGCACGACAATATCAGAGATTTCACCTATGGTCTTACGTTCAACCTCTCGGATGATGTCTCGACCATGGGGTATATCGGAGGAAAAGAGGTTATCTCAGGAGGAAAGATCATCCGCGAAGGGGCTGAATATCAGTCGTGGTACGGATATGTCAGCAAGGGCCTTTACCAAACGGAGGAGGAGGTAAAGAATTCGGTCACTATGGGGACCTACGTATCGCCCGGCGATATTCGCTACCAGAACTTTGCGGACGGCGACCCCAACAAACCGCTGATTAATGCGGAGTACGATCGGCGTGTGCTCGGCTCATCGTTGCCACACTTCAACTACGGCGGCTCGATTGACCTCGGATGGCGCGGTTTTGATTTTAACTTGACCTTCCAAGGGGTCGGTAAACGCAACTCCTATCTGACTGATGAAATGGTACAGCCGCTCCGCGGACAATGGTACAATATACCAACCCTGATCGGTCGTGGTACATGGAGCCGTAAAAATACGATTGAGCAGAATCTCAATGCCAAATATCCGCGTTATTCGTGGGATAGCGCGACCAACAACTACGCCAATTCCGACTACTGGCTCTTCGATGGTTCTTATTTCCGCGTGAAGAACATTACGTTGGGTTATACGCTGCCTCAGAAGTGGATAAATAAAGTCCATGCACGGAGTCTTCGGCTCTCCGTAACGCTCACCGACTTTTTTACATACAGCCACTTCCCCGATGGCTGGGATCCCGAAGTTAGTACAACGGGCTATCCCATCACCAAATCGGTACTCTTCTCGGCTCAACTCCAATTCTAACGTTGCATCAAATTGTAAATAGATATGAAAACCTTAAAATTTATATTGTTGCTTCTTACTGGTGGCCTCTCCTATGCGTGCAGCGACCTCGATCTTTCGCCCAAAGATTCGGCAGCCAGCGGCTCGTGGTTTCAGACGCCCGAACAGTTTGACCTCAACCTCAATGCGCTGCTGCACCACTCATACTGGCCTATGGAGCGTAACGAATGGGGTTCGAGCGAACAAACCGAACTCGATATGTTGACCGATGACGGTACTAATCGAAGTTCCCCCGGACGATTTCTCAAAGATGGAGTAGACGGAACCTTTCCGCTTGCGGTGCAGATGTGGGATATCTCCTACACGGGAATTAACCGTTGTAATAAGATCATCACCGAGTTGCGCAAACTCGAAGGACAGATGGATCAGAATCGTTACGACCGCATTATGGCCAATGCCCGTTTCTACCGTGCTTGTTTCTATGCGCGTATTATGATTCACTTTGGTGATCCTGTTGTGGTTCCCGAAGATATGGACATGGACTCGGAGCAGGGGCGCGAGAGTGCCTATGCATTGACCCGTAGCGATATGTGGACGGTTCTGCCCGATGTACTCAAAGAGTTTGACGAGATTGCTCCGATTTTGCCCACCGCTTATGGCGGCGAGATCGAACGTGCAACACGTGGTGCTGCCTACGGCATGAAAGCTCGTATCGCGCTCTACTTTGCCTCGATTCGCAAATGGGATACGGTGGAAAATAACGGATTCGGTGATGCCAATCCGGAGGAGGCTAAGAAACTCTTCACCGAGGCGCGCGATGCTGCCAAGAAATGCATGGATCTGAATGTCTATTCGTTGCATCCCGACTTCGGCCAGCTCTTCCGCATGTCTACCCACCACTCTCCGGAGACTATCTTCACCATTCCTCGCTCGAAGTCGTTGTCGAATAATTCGAAATACCAATATCTCTATGGCGGAGCGACAACCGCCAAACTGCCGCGCCTGTCGGGAGCTCCGACCTGCACAACCTGCCTGCCTTCGTGGTATCTGCTTTGCTCTTTTCTCGATGATCAGGGCAAACCTATTGACGAATCAACGGTTTATGACTCTCACAAACCCTTCCTGCATCGCGATCCGCGCTGCACCTACACCATTGTTGAGCATGGTACGCAGCATCTGGGGGTTATCTTCGACCCGAGCTTTGATGTTGCTCAAGTGTATAGCAGCCGCGAAGGAGCAATGGTCACCAACAACGACTCGCGTTCCTACAAGATTGCAGGCAACTCGAACCAATATGCCGCTTATGGCGGTCTGGTGCTCAAAAAGCATGTCGATGAAGATTGGCTCTCGCCCTTCGAGGCCGAGAACGATAAGATCATTCTGCGTTATGCCGATGTGTTGTTGATCTACGCCGAAGCGAAGATCGAACTGAACGAGATTGATGCATCAACCTTGGAGGCCATGAATCGGGTTCGTGCTCGCGCCTATAAAGTCGACTACACGGCCACAACCTCTTATCCGGCAATTACGGAGACCTCGCAAGCCGGCCTTCGCTCAATTCTGCGTTTCGAACGTCGTATGGAGTTTGCCTTCGAGAATTTGCGCCTGTATGACATCTGGCGTTGGCGTATTGCCGAGAAGGTGTTGAATCGCCCTTGGATGGGACTTCCCAAGAAAGATCAGACCCTCCAACGTAACTACATGGATGATGGTATGTGGTTCCACGGTGCGGTACCTCAGGTCGATGAGGACGGGTGTGTCGATTTTATGGCCCCCGTTGCCAAAGGAGCCGCCAACTTCTTCAAAGGCAACATCTATGCGCAGGTTCTCTCCGAGTGTAAGTTTGTAGCCCCGAAGAGCTATCTGTGGCCGATTCCGACAACGACTATGCAGGTGATGAAGAATATCAAGGAGAACAACCCAGGGTATTAATCCCCAAAACGATTTATAAATCATGAAATTCAAATTTTTTATAACTTTTCGGCGAGTGCTTGTAGCAGCAGCGGTTCTGATGACCGCGGCTGCTGCGGCTACTCCGCAGAGCTATACCTTGCGTAACGACAAGATCCAGATCTCGGTGGATGAGCAGGGGCGGCTGACCAGTATCAAAAACCTGCTCACAGGGCACGATTATGCCGGAGGAGACTATCTCTGGCGGCTCTATTACGATACCCCGAAGGCCAAAGAGATCGAAGTGTTGCCGGCCGAACAGACCCCGCGCATCTCTCGTCGTGGTGATACGATCACGCTCGTTTATGAAACGTTGAAGGCTACCGATTTCAGTATTCGCGAGGCGGTACGGCTTGACATCGTGCTACAACTTGACATCATGCTCGAAGGCGATCAGGTGCGTTTTGCTTCGAAAATCGAGAACCGCCAGCCTCATACGATCGTTCGTGAGTTGCACTATCCGCTTGTGGGCAACCTGCAACTTTGCGAAAATAGCAAACTGCTGCTTACGCATACGGGTGGTCAATTGTATGATCATCCCAAGGAGTTGATTTTCAAATATAGTAACACCTCACCCTATAAAACTCCCGCGCAGAAATTTCGCCAAATGGATGCCTGCTATCCCATGCGTCTGACTACGGCCGGACAAAGCGGGTGCATGGCCGCTAACTGTTTTGCATATGTTGACCAAGCAGAGGGGCTCTATTTCGGTAGCCATGACACAACCTTTCAGGATACCCGTCACGGTCTAAGACTCTATCCCGATGCCGAAGGCGACTTCAACCGCTTGGAATCCGGATTCTACAAATATCCGCAGTGCTTTGCCGGAGAGACGTGGAGTTGCGATGCCAATGTGATAGCACCCTACTCCGGTTCGTGGCATCAAACTTCGAAGTTTTACCGGCGTTGGGCCGATACGTGGTGGGATCACCGCGAGGCACCACTATGGGTTAAGCATATGCGTAGTTGGCAGCGTGTGATCTTTCGGCATCAGTACGGTGAGTTACTTTTCACTTATAACGATCTTCCGGGTCGTATCAAAAGCGTGGGCGAGCAGGTTGGTGCCGATGCAGCCTTCACCTTTGGGTGGTGGGAGAGCGGCATGGATCATGGCAATCCCGACTACAATGCTGATCCGGCGCAAGGTGGTGACGAAGGGTGGAAAAAGGCGATCGCTGATTATAAGAAAGACGGAGGAAAGGTGTTGCTCTATTTTAATGGCAAACTGATCGACCGCGAGAGCGACTTCTACAAAAGTGGCAAAGGACAGCAGATCTGCTACCGCGACAATACCGGAGCCGAGCTTTTTGAACAGTATCGGTTCACGGGTCAGGGATCTTTTTTGGGCGACTATAACGCACGTACGTTTGTGGTAGCCGATACCCGGCAACCGGTGTGGCGCGCGATGCTGCTCAATTGGGCGGATCGAGCTCGCGAATATGGAGCCAATAGCGTATTCTACGATCAGTTGGGATATGGCGAACATGCCAGTAATTGGGATTTGAGTCGTGAATTTCCTGTACCCAACCATCGTGTGATTGCCGATAAGGCCGAGGCGTTGAAAGCTGTGCGCGATCGCAATGTTAGTTTCGATCCCGAATTTGCACTTGGAACGGAGTGGTTGACCGATGTCACGGCGCAGTACTGTGATTACATTCACATCTATCAAGTGACGGCCGGTAAGTACAGTTTTATCGACTGGTTCCGCTACACCTTCCCCGAAATCATCATCTCCGATCGTGAAATCAGGGACGATACGGATATCGAACGCCGCGTAAACAATGCCCTGCTCAAAGGGTTGCGCAACGATATCGAGATCTACCGTTGCCGCGATCTGATCGACAAAACGCCCCATTATCAAGCCTATCTGACCAAAGTGAATGCGATCAAAGGTCGCTATGCCGATCTGCTGCTGGCCGGAACATACCGCGATACGGAGGGTTTTACGTTGTCCGATTCAAGTGTAGAGGCGCGGGCATATGTCAACGGCGACAGTATGGCCGTTATCGCGACCCGAACGTTGGAAGGGGATGCCGTTTTGTGTAATATCGAGGTTCCCGGTTACCGTTTTGAAGAGTCTGCAACCTTGGGCAAAGCACAGGTGTCGCCCAACGGCCGAACGGTGACACTGGGGCAATACGACCTTGCCGTATTAATCTACCGAAAAATTAAGTAATCCATGCGTACTCGGCAACCAAGTGCAACCAAGGGTATTTCGGGCGATCAATCGCTCGAAATACCGACGTTGCGCATCGCCAATCGCACCCTTTCGGCACGGATTTCACCCCCTGATGCCGAATTGGGCTATTACCGATCTACGCGATTTGATTGGAGTGGAGTCTTGCGCGATCTGCGTAGCCGAGGTCATCGCTATATTGCGGAGTGGCAGCCGCGCCATGACCCACTGCTGCATGATGGTATCACTGGCCCCGTGGATGAATTTACCCAGATCGGTTACGAACACGTTCGACCCGGAAAAGAGTTTCTCAAAATAGGAGTGGGGATGTTGCGAAAGAGTTCCGAGGAACCTTACGACCGATTCAAACTTTATGAGATTGTTGAACCGGGTTCTCGGGAGTTGATCGTGGGGCGTGATCGTGTCGAATTTCGCCACCGACTTCTGAGCGATGAATATGGCTACGACTACCGCAAAACCGTGCTGTTGACCGAAACCCCGGGTTTTCGAATTGAGTACACCCTCAAAAATCTTGGCCCGACTTCTCTTACGGGGCATGTCTACAACCACAACTTCTTCACCCTTGATCGCATGGAGACCGGTGTCAATACGCAGATTCAGTTTCCGTTTACACCGATCGGCACGTGGCGTGAAAAATACGACAGCGTTGCTCTGACTCCCGATGGCATTGCGTTCAGTCGCAATCTCGGTCGTAAAGAGACGGTCTTTATGGGCGATCTGCACAGTCAGGATCTGGCGGCTCAACGTTATGGGTTCACACTCCGTAACCTCTCGACAGGAGCCGGTATTCGGGTCGCTGGCAGCGGGCAACTCTCCCATATGGTCTTTTGGGCATCGCCTTCGGTGGCGTGTCTTGAACCGTACATTCCCTTTCGGGTCTACCCGGGGGAGACCGGTGTTTGGCACATTGACTACGAACTGCTTGCATAACAAAAAGCCCCGAGGTCTGCCTCGGGGCTTTTTGTTATCTTTTGGCAGTCGTGCAAGCATCGACAAGGTAGACGATCGAGACGTATGGGATTCCCGAATGGGTGGTCAGACCGATCTCGCAAGTGCGGCTGTTCGAATAGCCGGTTTGAGCCCCTGAGGATTCAATCTCGGCGCGTAATTTACGCAACGCATAAGCATTGACCTCCGGATGCGTAAAGCCCTTATCTCCGGCAAAACCGCAGCAGCCCACCTGCTCGGGAATGACAACTTGTTCGGAGCACAGTCGAGCTAACGATACGATCGTATCTGCAATTCCCATGCGGCGCATCGAGCAGGTGATATGCACGGCAACGGGCTGCTTTTGTTGCCTGAAATCCAGACGATCGCGCAGGTGTGTCCAGATAAATTCTGCCGGTTCGTAGAGCTTCATGCGGTGAATCTTCTCACGCATGCGGTGTAGGCAGGGACTTTGGTCGCACACTACCGGCCAACGACCCTCTTCGCTGGCACGCCATAGAGCCTCCTCCAACTCCGCACTTTTGCGATCGGCAATCGCCGCCATCCCCTTGCTCTCCCATATCGTGCCGCAGCAAAGGCGTTCCATATGTTCCGGAAAGAGCACTTCATAACCAGCCTTGTGCAGTAACGCTGTCAAGGTTCCGACCAACGGTTCCGTGACCGGCGTTTCGCGAGCAAGTCCCATCGTTTGATTGATGCAACTTGGAAAATAGACCACCTTTTCAATGCGCTTTCCGGCGGCTTTTTTTAGCTCTTCGGGTACATGATAGGCGCGTGGCATTGCTGCGCACCACTGTGGTAGACCGAGGGCATGTGCGCCATTCGCCACCGCATGCATCGTGTTGCTACCGAGTACCCGATGTGCCGTGTCGGCGATTGTCAGCATCGGACGTATCGTCTGCTTGATTCCGGCAAAATGCTGCGCAGCAAACTCTCCGAAGGTATAAGCGATGCTGCCGGACGGTATGTTGCGTGCGCGCAGTACGTGTGTTAACTCGCCCGTGTTGATTCCGACCGGACAACTTGTTGCGCAGAGTCCGTCTCCGGCACAACTTTGTTCTCCGGCGTAGCGGTAGTTTTGTTCAAGTTCCTTCCATTGTTGTGGGTTCTCGTTACTTGCATGTAACCGCGCAATTTCGCGACGAACGACAATTCGTTGGCGCGAGGAGAGTGTCAATCCACATGTCAGGCAGTTCACCTCGCAAAATCCGCACTCAATGCAACGATCAATCAGCGGATCGGTCAGCGGCAGAGGTTTGAAGTGGGAGAGGTGGCAACGTGGGTCATCGTTGAAGATCACGCCCGGATTCAGCAGTCCCTGCGGATCGAAAAGCTCTTTGATGGTTCGCATCAGGGCAAAGGCTTCGTCGCCCCACTCCCGACACACAAAGGGAGCCATATTGCGACCCGTGCCATGTTCGGCTTTGAGCGAGCCGTCATACCGATCGACTACCAACGCCACTACATCCTGTATCAGGGCTTCGTAACGTGCAACCTCTGCCGATGAGGAGAACGACTGGTTGATGATGAAGTGATAATTGCCTTCGAGTGCATGACCATAGATGCAAGCATCGTCATAGCCATGCCGTGCAATGAGTTGTTGCAGGGCTGTGGTTGCTTCGGGCAGATCATTGACCGGAAAAGCAACATCTTCAATCAAACAGGTCGTGCCCGGCTTGCGAGCACCGCCTACCGCCGGAAAAACCCCAGCGCGAAGAGCCCAAAAGCGAGCCTGCTCCGCAGTGTCGGTGGTGAATTGTGCCGGTTGGACGAGCTCGAAGTTCTTCAATGTTATCCCGATCTCAGCGATTTGACTCGCTAACTCTTTGGGCGTATGTGCCTTGGTTTCGGTCAATACAGCTGTTAGATTTTTACCGGTCGTATCGCCTACCGAGTCCAGCGATTTACTGTCGAGCATCTCGGCACTATGTACCATGCGCTTGCCGGTGGCGTCAACCAGATTGCGCATGGCTACTACTGCGCGGCTTGCCTCTGCGATGTCGCTGAAATAGACCATAGCGCACGCCTTATAGGCGTATTCGAGCTCCGTGCGCATCGTCACCTCGCTCAAAAACGCCAGCGTACCTTCGGAACCGACCAGTAGGTGAGCGATGATCTCGAATGGGTCATCGAAGGTGATAAAGGGGAGCAGATTCAACCCCATGACATTTTTAATCGAATACTTATGCCGGATACGTTGCGAAAGAACTTCGTTGCCGCGAATTTGGTCGCGCAACATTTCTATTGAATGCAGAAATGGCGCATGACTGGCCGCAAAAGCCTGACGACTCTGGCTGTCGCCCGTGTCGAGCAATGTGCCGTCGGCCAACACCATGCGAGCCGAAAGCAACATCCGGTCGCTATTGGCGTGTGTCCCGCAGTTCATTCCGGAGGCGTTATTCATCACAATGCCGCCGATCATCGCACTTTTTATCGATGCCGGATCGGGTGGAAATCGGTATCCGTAACGTTTGAGTACCTCGTTGATCCGGCCTCCGACCACTCCGGGTTGAAGTCGGACAGCCGCTCCGTTGTCCAGCACCTCATAATGTTCCCAATGTTTACCCGCGACCACCAACACCGAATCGCTGATCGCTTGTCCCGAAAGGCTCGTGCCAGCGGCCCGAAAGGTTAGGGTGACATTCGTCTTGGCCGCTGTTTGCAGCAGCTCGATAATCTCTTGCTCGTTAGCCGTGCGCACCACAATCTGTGGAATAAGTCGGTAAAAACCGGCATCCGTACCCCATGCCAAACGGCGCATAGAGTCCGTATAGATCCGTTCGCGCGGAATGAAAGTGCGTATGGCACGTAGGAATTGCTGATGTTTGTCTGTCATATGGGTTATTCGAAAACAGGAGAGGCCTTGGCCTCTCCTGACAAAGATACGAATTTTCGGTCTACATTTATCGAAAAAAATACTACAGGAGGCGATCGAACTGTGTCAGTATGCCGTAAAATGCAGCCTTGTCGATGTGCGCTGCCGCATCAATTCGTGTCACCTTTGGCAGGTCTCGAAGCCCCTCTTGTAATGCAGACTCGATCCAGCGAAAAGAACGTGAGATCTGACCGCCCAGTAGCAGACATTCGATTTCGTACTGCTCCAACAGGTCGTGCAGCGATGTCGCTAAAATATTGCCCACCGTAGCGAATGTCTTGCGCGCCAACGGATCGCCCGCATCGGCCATATGTCCCAGATCGGCTACTGTCAACGAATCGTCTGTGTTTTCGGCAAATTCGCTGTAAATGCGCAGAAAACCCCGTTTGGAGGCGTAATCTTCTAAGATGCCATCTCGGTAGGGTCGGTTGAAGATTACCTCGGCAGGCCCACCCGCTGCATTGCTCAAAACTTTGTCGCCACGACTCAACGCAAAGCCCAATCCCGTGCCCAGAGTTATCAATGCGGCACTCCGACTGCCCGTTGCATTGCCTCGTGAGATCTCGCCGGCGAGCGCGGCATTTACATCCTGCATGAAGACAATGCTGACATCGGAACCCACGTTGGGCTGCGCATGCAACAGATCGCGAAGGTTGACACCGTAGATCGCGCGAAACTTATGTGTCATTCGGGGAATACCTGCGACATAGTCAAATGGCCCCGGAATGGCAAGGCCAATTCCCGAAAGAACCATTCCGCGTGCCGCTGCGAAGTCCACCCCTTGGGCGACTGCCCCGACCAGTGCGTTTTCGATCTCATTGCGTGTGCCCGATGAGGGCATCGGACGTTGCGCCTCCGAGCCGGGGATCAAGTCCCCATCGACCGTTGATACGACCGATTTGAGGAATGTTCCCCCGACATCGAAGAGCAGTCGACATTTATTCCCGTTCGAATCCATCTTTAAGCATCGTCTTATGGACGCAGATCGGCTCACTGCGTAGGTTTTCGATCACATAACGACCCATGTCGGCCGGTACAACGACCATGTCCATATATTCGGCATCGAAGTAACGCGAGGGATCGGCAACGGAGCGGATGCGGATGCGTTCGCCGTCAACGAGTGCCAGCACATGGAACTTGCCGCAGGTGTCGTCCTCAATCTGTTTTTCGAATTCCAACCGGCGTAGTGTGAAGTAGAGCAGGTCGTGCTCGCCAACGATGTATTCCGCCCAGCCTTCGCCCGAACGCACCGTGCGAGGTTGTTGTACGATATTCTGTCGTACCCAACTCGTGCGCCGATCCCGTGCAAGGGTGCGCTCGCCGTGCCATGTGTGGATAGGACGCGGTTTACCATCGAAATCGAGCCGCAGGTAGTCATAAAGTTTATAGGTGTAAGAGCCGATCGTCAAACTGCCGATTTCAAGTACGACCTGATTACGGCCCGATGAGTGGATGGTTCCGGCGGGAATCATCACCTGCAATCCGGGACGAGAATCCTCATAGCTGACATATTTCAGGTAGTCCACCGGTTTATACTGTGTGTCGGCCAGTTTAATATCGCGAATGAAGGCATCTATATCGGCATCATCGCGGAATCCGACGAACGTTTTGGCGTGATGACCGGCCACCACTACATAGTAGCTCTCGTCCTGACGGCCCAACTCATCGAAGTTGTCTTGATTGTATTGTGCGCCGGAGTGAACCTGTACGGACATGTTACCGGTGCTGTGGTATGAGTCGTCATAATTGAAGCGAATGGGGAAGTAACCGCCAAACTTCTCGACGCATTTCTCGCCCATGACGGCCTTTCCTTCGTGTTGCAGGAAACTGAAATAGGGAAACTCCAACTGCTCTGCACCAGCTTCAACCACGATACTGACCTCCATCGGAATCAGGTCGAAAACCCATGCACAGTTGCGCATCGAGTCGGGTAGGTTGCGTAGTTTTTTTACATAAGTGCCGCCCCAAACTCCTTCCAAATAGACTGGTTTGCAGCGGAACGGATAGGTTGCAAGTGCGCCGAGGATCTCGCCGAGTGCAACGCGAGGGATGAGTTGCAGGTGGTCGGGGCGATCCGAGGCCACGTAGTAGTTCAGTATGCCCTCGCGTAGCAACTCACCGCGCAGATGAATCGCCATCTCGAAATCGGCATAGTAGCAGCGGCGGATTACCTGATTGGCCGGACGTGCCGTTGCATCGCCCAGATTGGCGTATTGCCCTCGACGAATGCGTAGAATCGACTCCTTGGGTGTCACATCGAAATAGCACTTCACATCGTAAAGATCCCGCATGGGGGCAATCAGCGTGCCGTTGCCATAGATGACTACTACTTTTCCTTTGACCGCGGGTTGCCGGAGTGCGGTAATACGGCTATGGAATGCGGCACTCTTCGAATCGTCCAAAAGAGCCGCGTAGCCACCCTTGAAGACCTTGCCATAGAGTAAGGTCGGGTCTTTTTCGCGATCCCACTCCAAGTAGGGGTTGATCATGTCGTTGATCTGCTGCTCGGATTTGAGATTTTCTGAAAAATCAATGGCTTCCAATTCGATTCCCTTTTGAACCAATTGCTGCGACAGCAGGTTGACCATGCGCGACCAGTCGGCCGTCACATAACCATCAAAAGCAACAATGATATTTTTTTTCGGTTCGTTTTTTAATTTTTCGGCAAAATCCCCTGCCAGAGCCGCTGCGGCCTTCAACGTTCCGCCAACAACGGCCTCGATAGCCTTTTGGGGAAGTTGAGGACGATTGACGGCGCGAGGGTCGTCGTAGGGGTAAGGGTTGTACATGAAACTCATAATAGCTTATTTTTAAATTGTTAATTAGATTATTTCGTGATATTCGAAGTCCATGATCTCGGCCAGTATCCGCAATGGGTGCAGGTAGTCGCCATCGACAATGGCAAAATGTTGCGTGGTTCCGATTTTGAGAATCTCTTCAAAAAGCCGTTCGACAGGAACTACTGGCCGGAAGATGCTGTGGGAATAGGTGGCCAAAATATGGTCGCCTTCGAGCGAATCGACCAACGTGGCGACCAACTTGTACCGCCCGTCACACTCCACTAACTGCGCCATCGTCTTGCGTCCCGGAGAGATGCGGTACCAGGCAAAAGGTGCTCCGGCATATTTGTAGCTGGTTTTGGCGAAACGTACATCTCGTGCGATGACCACATTTTGCTGCCATGCAGGGTCGTTGTGATCGTTCGGACCGGCATGCCCTCCGGCAAAAGTGCCGAACTCGGACTCGATATGGAACGGCTCCAAAAAATTGACGTGCCGTCCCGAAATCAGTTTCAAGATGTAGGTGATTAACCCCGCACCCATATCGGCCTCAGGAACGAGTACTGAGGTGTTTTCGTTGAACCACGGATGGTAGAATCCGGCGCGTAGACCCACCAGATCGAACATGGCGCGGTCGATGTCATTGAAGACAAGGATGTCGATGTCTGACTGCTCGGCCATTTTCTTTAACCCGATTGATGCGCGAACCGATGCTTCGAACTTGTCGCGTGCCACATCGCTCATCATCCGGTAGTGTGTCGTCAGCGTGTCGCAGTAGGTGTGCAGTTCTGCCTCACCCACGCTGTTGATTACATCACCGTAGACCGAGTAGGGAAGAAAGCGAATCTCGGGGCCGATTTTGGTAAAGAGGGCGTAGGGGTCGATGTAGGTCGACCACATGGCCTCGTTGTAGTTGGCCAGTAGTCCGAGGTTCGAGTGGCGTAGCAGAGTTCGAACACGGGCTGCTGCGGCAAAGTCGCGAATCTGTGCGGTGACCTCTTCGCGCGAACCCATGACGATCTTCACGTGTTTGCGACCCGTGCGTGTCACCGAACCAGATCCTTCGAGCGATCCGACAAGTGTACCGGAGCAGAGGTAGTCGATGAAGTCATCCTCATCGAGCGTATCGTGGAATGACATCTGCTCTTTGGCAACATTGACAAAGAGGATCGGAACCTCCGGCATATCCCGTAAAAATCGGATCCATGCGAAATCTTCCGACCATGAGAGAAACTCGGCAATTACGAAATCGACCTTCTCGGCATAGAACCGATCCATGGCTGAGAGTACCTCCTCCTTGTCGTAGACGATTCCGGGGAAGACCACATCCAGAAAATCCATTGTCGAAAGAATATTCTTCACATCGGCATCCTTACGCTCGGCGTAGGTGCCTCGTTTAAGTCCTTCGCCCAGCGTTTTGAAACGGGGCGATGCGATCAGCAGCAGACCTGCTTTCGCTTTTCTGGTTTTCAAATCACTATTCATGTTTGATCTTGTTATAGTCCTTCATGTAGAAATATTTTGCGCCGAAGAGCATAATTGTGCCGCACACCAGCCAGATGATGGCCAGCATTGAAAACCCAAACGACAGACCGGCTGCCTGCTTAATAGCACCCAGCACCAGCGGCGAGAGTGCTCCGATGCCGAATCCGGTCATAATCATCACACCCGATGCCGAAGCGTGATAGCGCGGCGGGATGACATCATAGAGTACCGTGTAGGTGTTGGCATCGAAAAATGCCCGAGCAAAGCCAAATCCGGCAAAGCCGATGTAGATCAGCCACAGAGTGGCCGAGTTGCCCATCAGCAAGATGAACGGTACGGCGATCAGCAGTCCGCCACCCTGCATGGCCATGCGCCACGCTGGATGCAGTGAGCCCAGTTTGTCGGAGAGCCGTCCGGCAATGAGTACGCCGATAAAGGCAAACAGGTGCGTGTAGAACATCGAGTGGAATCCGGCTCCGGCCAGATCCATATCGAAACGTTCGAAGAGGTAGGTTGGCATCCAGGTGAGATAACCGGTCAATACGAAGATCAGTCCGGCAAAACTGACGGTGAGAATCAAGGCCGTCGGTGTGGTGAAGACCATGCGGAATCCCTCTATGATGCGTGGCTTGGGTTCTGTGATCGCATCGGCACTCTTCGGTTCTTTCTTGTCTTTGAGCCGCAGAGCCATGACGACTCCATGCACTACGCCGATTGTGCCGAAAACATAGAATGCGCTGCGCCAACCCCACAATTGCCCGATATATCCGGCGGCGTAACCACTGATGATGATTCCGATGTAGTAGGCTGTCTGGTGAATCGACATGGCAAAGGCTCGAGTCTTGTCGTGATACTGTGCCAAGAGCGAATAGTTGGCCGGTCCGAAAAAGGCTTCGCCGCCACCCGTTGCAACACTTCGTAGCAGGACGAGCATCAGAAATCCATTACATAGCCCCGTGAATGTCGTTGCCACGCTCCAAAACAGAATGCTGCCCGTAACGATCCATTTGCGACTGAATCGGTCACCTACCAATCCTCCGATAGGAACCAGCAGGGCATAGAAAAGATTGAAAATTGTAGCAATGGAGCCGATCGCCACATCGCTCAGCCCCAGCTCCTCGCGGATAAGTGGAAGCACGACGTTGAAGACTTGCCGGTCGGCTTGGTTGAGCAGGAATGCAATCCAGAGCAGACCCAGCACCTCCCATTTGTAATTCGGGTTTTTCTGCCCGACAGTTTTTGTTGTCATTTATTTAGGTTCTATATAGGTTGTATCAATAGAGCATGTCGTTAGTCGAGCCGGCTGCTTGCGCCTCTACGGCTGCTGCACGAAAAGGAACTGCCTTGCGCTCCATAAGGAGCATCGGGCTGTCCCAGACTGGAATTCCCGTCAACTTCATCTGTCCGCCTATACGCGAACCGTGCGGCAGCGGCAGGGCGTAGACCCGACCCGTGATCGGTTCAACGAGTACCGGCTCGGAGAGTGCCAACCCTTCGATCGTTAGTTCGATCTTGTCCCACGTCAACTCATCATTCGGAATGCGGTCAGAGTACCAATATAAAATACCGATCGTTTTGCCATCGGCTTTGGCAATGCCTCGTACGGCAATTTCGCGCATTGTATTGGCTCGAAAAACGAGTTTGTCGGTCGGAGTTAGCCCCTTGTGGAGTAGATTGACCATGTGCTGCACGCCGTAGTACGAAGGACGTTTGTAGACCACCTCTTTGAGTAGATTCGTGCGCAGAAGTCCGAATGACTGCTGCATGTTGGGGTATTGCAGATCGACAAGCGTAAAGATTGAGGAGCGAATACCCAGCGAGAAATCATTTGCCATACGCCGCAAGTCCCATTTGACTTGGCTGTATTCACTCCACTCGTAGTATCGCAAAGCGTGTCCCCACTCCAACACCGAAGGGCAGCCGCTTTCGCCTTGGAACAACCGGATGCGCGGATCGTAGGAGGCGACAAGTTTAGCTAACGCCTCGATGCCTGCCTGCGCATCGTCCGGATTCTCGTAATAGGGGTGGAAACTCACATAGTCCAATAAACCTAATTTGCCGCGTTCGCGCAGTTGGTCGAGGACTCGCTGTGTGAAGTCGAGTGGCATGCGCGAAAGACCAAATCCGATGATAACCGCTTTGGGATCGACCTCTCGCACCGTTTCGACCGTGCGGATCAACAATTCGGCATAAGCATCAGGACGAGTGGCATTCTTGCCCAGATTTGGCTCGTTCCATACCTCCCACTCCGTCACGCGCCCTTGGTAGCGCGTAGCCACGGCTTTGACGTATTTGACCCATGCGCGCAGGGTCGGTTCATCGGTAAAGATTGTCGATCCCAGCCCTTTTGCTGCGCCGTAAAGCGGATTGCCATATGAGAGGCACATCCAAGGTTGTACACCCTGTTCGCGTAATCCATCGACAGCCTCATCGAGCCATGCAAAATCGTATTTGCCCTTCTCCTTCTCGCAACGTGCCCAACCACTCTGTATGCGTGCAGCCCCTACACCCAATTCACCCACATAAGGTTTGTAGGCTGCGAATTCGGCATACTCGCGATCGAGTGTCTCGCAGCCGACCGACCACGAAGAGTTGGCCAGTTCGCGCGATGTGGCGGTTGCTACCGAACCGATCTGTTCGAGTTGTGGGGTGGCCATCTGCATCTTTTTCCAAGTCAGCGACCAGTGTTGTGCTGATGTAATCAGTGGCAAAACGAGCCACAATAGGCTTAGAACGAAAGTTTTTTTCATTTTTAAAGGCGGTTAGTCGTTTTTTTCATATCTTTGTCACACGAAACAGGGGCGTTGTGAGGTGTGGTATTTTATATGTAGTGTTGTGTAGTGTGGTGCAAATGTAAATAAAAAAATCAGACTATCCAATATTTATTCTATTTTTTTAAGTGATAGCAATGTCGGACAAGATTAAAATAGATCCGGAGAGTCAGACTCCGGTTTATAAGCAGATCGTCACTCAGGTGGAGCAATCGGTGCGAAGCGGCGAATACGCCGAAGGCTACTTATTACCCTCTATGAATGAACTTTCGGTGCTGCTCGATATCTCGAAAGAGACGGTCAAAAAGGCCTATTCGATCCTTCGGAACAAAGGGTTCATTGATGCCAAACAGGGCAAAGGGTTCTATGTGGCGGCAGTCGGTGCGACCGAAAAACTCAATATCCTTGTGCTTTTCGATAAGTTGAGCAACTACAAACAGGTGCTTTTCAATTCGTTTGCCGAGGAGATCGGCACTGCGGCAGAGGTTACTATTCGCCTTCATAATCAGAACATCGACCTGCTGGAATACTACATTGATGAAAACCTCGATCTGTTTGATTATTATGTGATCACACCCCATTTTCCACTCGATGCTGCTTCGCAAAAGCGAGTGTTGAAACTCCTCACGCGCATCCCTAATCGGAAACTGATTATGGTTGACCGCTGGATGGAGGAGTTGCCGGGTAATTATGGCGCAGTCTATCAGGATTTTGCCAATGACGCTTATGAGGGGCTGGGTTACGGATTGAAAAAACTCAAAGGTTATTCGAAACTCAATGTTGTGACACTTCCTTCGAGCCTTTATTATGCCGAGGTTGGTAAGGCCGTGGCGAGGTTTTGTCGCGACAATGAGATCAATGTGGAGTTCCATACCCAAATTACGCCCGAAGTTATTCGTGAAAAGGAGGTCTATCTGATTCTTAACAGTCAATACGATCTGGGATTGATCGAATTGGTGCGTCGCGCGCGCGAACTGAACTATAAGGTTGGCCGCGATATCAGCATCATCTCCTACAATGAGTCGCCGATCAACGAGATTATTCTCAATGGTCTGACTACGATCTCGACCGATTTCCGCCAAATGGGCGTTTTGGTTGCTCGTATGATCCTTGAAAAAAAGCCCTCTAAAATTCGATGTGACTTCCAGATGATCCGCCGCAATACGTTTTAGCGGTTGAAAGAGGGTGATCCGTAGAGCCCGCAAGAATTAAAAAGGCTACGCAATCTGTTTTTGCGCAGCCTTTTTTCGTAAGCTCTCCGGCTCTTCTCGGTGTCTATAACGTCAATGCTCGTCCGCGGTAGAAGTCGAGGATCTTCGAGCGGAATAAAAATTCATATTTGGCTTGTACGGATTCGGATTCGGCCTTCTGCATGCGCGTTTTGGCATCGTTGAAGTCGAAAACTGTTGCGCGTCCCGCCTCGGCTTTCTGCTCGATGTAGGCGAAAGCCACTTGAGCCGATGTCAGAGCCGATTCGGCTGCGCGGTATTTGGCATATGCTGCATCGGCGTTGTACCACGCCTGTTCGATCTCTTTGCGGAGGTTGCGTTGTGCTTCGATGACCGTCAGCTCTTGGGAGCGGAAGGCGATTTGTGCCGTGCGGATGCTGTTTCGTGTTGCGC
>CAYOKU010000009.1:0-39850 GCA_964404645.1 uncultured Alistipes sp. | reverse complement strand
GTGAAGGGGTGGTGCATGGCGTAGAAACGCTGTGTCTCTTCATCCCATTCGAACATTGGGAAGTCAACAACCCACAGCGGGGCAAATTTTTTCGGATCGCGCAAGCCCAACTGTTGGGCTACCTCCAAACGCAGGGCGCAGAGTTGGGTCAGAGCCTTGAACTTTTTGCCGCAGAGCATGAAGACCATGTCGCCGGTTTTTGCACCGCAGCGATCGGCCATTGCCTTGACCTCTTCGGGGGTGTAGAACTTGTCGATTGACGACTTGATGCCGCTCTCCTCTATACGAATCCAAATCAGCCCCTTTGCGCCGACTTGCGGACGTTTAACATATTCGGTCAATGCGTCAATCTGTTTGCGTGTGTAGGTGGCGCAACCCGTAGCTGCAAAGCCAACGATGTATTCGGCATCGTCGAATACCGAGAATCCATGGCCTTTTGCCAGATCGGTCAGCTCCGAAAACTCCATGCCGAAACGCAGGTCGGGTTTGTCCGAACCGTACTTCTCCATGGCTTCGATCCACGGCATGCGGTGCAGCGGCTGCGTGAGATCAATATTCATGACACTCTTGAACATGTGTTTGGCCCAGCGTTCGAAGACCCCCAAAATATCCTCCTGCTCGACAAATGCCATTTCGCAGTCAATCTGAGTGAATTCGGGTTGTCGATCGGCGCGCAGGTCTTCGTCGCGGAAACAGCGCACGATCTGGAAATAGCGGTCGTAACCGGCTACCATCAGCAACTGTTTGAGCGTTTGAGGCGATTGGGGGAGCGCATAGAACTGATTGGGGTTCATGCGGCTCGGCACGACAAAATCGCGTGCCCCTTCGGGGGTCGATTTGATCAGATAAGGGGTCTCGATCTCCAAAAATCCTTCGGCATCAAGAAAACGACGGATCTCCTGTGCCATCTTGTGGCGCAGAATCATATTGCGTTGCAGCGGTGGACGGCGCAGGTCGAGATAGCGGTATTTCATGCGGAGGTCATCGCCGCCATCCGAATTCTCCTCAATGGTAAAGGGCGGGGTTTGAGCCTCGTTGAGGATCGTCACCTCCGATGCGGCCACCTCGATTTCACCGGTGGGCATCTTGGGGTTCTTCGAGGAGCGTTCGATGACGGTTCCCGTCACCTGAATGACCCATTCGCGACCCAGACGGGCGGCCGCTTCGCGCGCAGCAGCCGGTGAATGCTCTTCGACGGCGATCTGGGTGATTCCGTAGCGGTCACGCAGGTCGATAAAAGTCATGGCGCCGAGATTTCTCACTTTTTGTACCCAGCCGGCGAGGGTGACGCTCTGGTTTACGTTTTCGGCTCTCAGACAGCCGCACGTATGAGTTCTGTACATAAGAATATATAAATTTGATCGTTATTGTCCTTATAACTTGCAAAAATAGGAATTTTTCATGGGAAATACCTACTTTTGTAAAAATATTCGGGATGGAGCAGTACGAAATTGATGAAAAATACATGCGTTTGGCACTCAATGAGGCCGAACAAGCCTTTAAAAAACAGGAGGTTCCCATCGGAGCAGTGGTTGTTTCCAATGGTGCGGTGATCGGTCGTGGACACAACTTGGTCGAAACGTTGGGCGATCCTACGGCGCATGCCGAGATGCAGGCTTTGACGGCCGCCGCTGCTACTTTGGGGGGTAAATATCTGCAAAACTGTACGCTCTATGTGACCGTGGAGCCGTGCATCATGTGCGCCGGAGCCATCGGATGGGCGCAGGTGAGCCGTGTGGTGTGGGGGGCGGATGACCCCAAAAAAGGATATCGATGTTATTCAGAGCGGGTATTTCATCCCAAAACTACCACGACTAACGGTATTTTGAGGGCGGAATGTGAGGCACTAATGACCCGTTTTTTTGCCTTTTTACGCGATTAGACTTTGAAATAACAGATTTTTTTTCGTATTTTTGCATCCAACGTATCTCAAAGAGGGGGTACAGTGAGTGAATTTTTTAATAAAAACGTATAGTAGAGTAATGAAAAAGTTATTTGTATCTGTAATTGCGTTGGTGGCGGCCGTGTCGCTTTCGGCGCAGGATTTGACGGCCACGCAAAACGAGGCGATTGCGGCTTACAACGCCAAAAACTACCCCGAAGCTGCGGCTAAATTCGAAACAGTAATTGATAAAGGTATTGATAGTGAGGAGGCTGCCTCGTTGGTAGCTACCGCGAAATCAATCCTTCCGAAATGCTATTTCCAGATGGGTGGCCGCGCTTTTCAGGGTGGCAAATTCGATGAGGCACTGACCAATTTCTCGAAGTCGGCTGAGTTGGCGGAACTTTATGGCGACATGACGCAGATGAGCAAATCAAACGGTTGGGTGGCTAAACTCTACCAAAAGCAGGGTGGTGATGCCTTCAATAACAAAGATTACAAAACGGCTGCCTCGATCTTCGAGAAGGGTTACAAGGCCGATCCCGACAACACGGGCATGGCTTTGAACCTTGCGATGAGCTATTGCGAGATGTTTATGGCCGATGGTAATATGACAAATTATGAGAAGGGTATGGAGGTTTACGAGGCAATTGCTGCCAAAACTCACCCCAAATATGCCGAAGATGCCGCTAAGGCAAAAGAGATGATCCCGCTCTATACGAACAATATGGTGGCTAAATTGCAGGCCGCAGGCGATATGGACGGCATCATCACAACAGCTACGGCAATGTTAGAGAAAAATCCCAATAGTGCTCTTGCGCAGAATGTCCGTTTGCAGGCTTATGCCGGTAAGAAAGACTATGCAAAAGTTATCGAATTGGGTGAGCAGGCTGCTGCTGCACAGGTTGATGAGGCTGACAAGAGCTTGATGTACTACCTGCTCGGTGCTGCATACAATGCAAAAGAGATGAAACCGCAGGCCATTGCAGCCTTCCAGAAGGTGACCGCAGGTGCGGCGGCCGCTAATGCCAAAGCGGCATTGACTGAGCTGGCCAAATAGTTCACCAATTTTTAAATGGTTCAAGCCGCGGGATTCGTTCGGATCCTGCGGCTTTTTCGTGCGATTGGGTATGGGAGTTTAGACGCTCTCTTTTAGCTGTTTGTCGTATGCGCCTTTAAATTTTGCTGTATTCTTTGCAATCCGCTGCGCGTCATCGGTGTTTTGCCGCATAAATCGGCAAATTTCTCTTCGCTCATAGATAACCAGAATGCGGCGTCTTTGTCGCGTGGATCGAATAGCGGGGCGAATGCTTGGTTGTGATGTCGCGGAGAGGTGGAATTGTGTGGGCAACAACTTTGGCAGGCATCGCACCCAAAGATCCAATGGGCATAATCGCCTTCGCTGTGAAACTTCTGTTCGATGGTGCGGCAGGAGATGCAACGGCGGGTGTCGATCATGCGTAACTCGGTGATTGCTTGTGTTGGACAGTTGTCGATGCAGCGTCGACAAGCTCCGCATCCCCCGTTTTGCAGGGGCGTGTCGTATGTGTCGGCTCCGGCCGTGAGGAGCAGTTCGCCCAATAGAACAAACGAACCGTATTGTGGGGTGATAAGCAGCGATTGGCGACCGATCCAACCTAATCCGGCCTCAACGGCCAACTGTTTCTCGGCCAGCGGAGCGGTGTCTGTAAAAGCTCGCCCCGATAGGGAAGGGTAGTGCTCTTTGAGTTTGCGTAGCATCGTATCGAGCATCTGACGAATGGTCGTATGGTAGTCGGCTGCGCAGGCATACGATGCAATTTTGGCTTCGTGTCCGCTCGGATAACCGTTGCTGATCTCGTTTTTGTAGCAGACGGCGCAAACCACGACCGTTCGTGCACCGTTGAATAGCAGCCGCGGATCAAATCGTTTGTCGGAGTTTCGTTCCAGATAGCCCAACGTGGAGTGGTATCCTTTGGCCAGCCATTCGCTGAATCGCTCTTTATTTTGTGCTAATAGACGGCATGTGGTAATCCCGCAGAGGTCAAATCCGCTCTCTGCGGCAAGTTTTTTGATGTACGAAGAGTCTAATATTGTATCAGAAAAGGCGGACATTGTGATAATTTGCCTCAAAAATAGTGCTTTTTTGCCGGATTTTAGTAATTTTGCCCCATTATTTTCCGTTACGGACGTATTAAACCGAATTATTTCGACTATGACTATCAATACGCTTTACGATCTGGTGCAGAGCAGTATCGAAAAGTTCGCTTCGAGAGTGGCCTTTTCGATGGTTGACGGCGAAGATGTTACCTACGCCGAAGCCGGCCGCCGGATTGCACGTGTTCAGGAGATTCTGACCGCGGCAGGACTTCAACCCGGTGACAAAGTTGCCTTGTTGAGTAGCAATATGCCTAATTGGGGAGTCTGCTATTTTGCCATTACATCGGGTGGTATGGTTGCCGTGCCCATTTTGCCTGATTTCTCAGGTGATGAACTCGATATGATTATTGAGCACTCCGAGGCAAAAGCTCTGTTGGTTTCTGATAAACTTTTTACGAAACTCTCGAAAAAGACGATCGAGCGACTCAATGTAGTGGTGCGTACTAAGAATCTCGGAGTCATCGCGCAACGTGCGCGTGGTGAAGGGGCGATCGCGCCACCTAAACCCGAAGATGTCGCCGTGATTATCTATACCTCCGGAACCACCTCCAAACCCAAAGGTGTGATGTTGACCCATGCGGCATTGTGTGCGCAGGTTGCCATTTCGGCGGCTATTTTCCCCGTGGTTACCGATGATGTATTTCTATCGGTGCTTCCGCTCTCGCATACCTACGAATGCTCAATCGGCTTGATCTACCCCTTTTCGATGGGGGCTCGGGTTGCCTATCTCGATCGTCCACCTACGGCCTCGGCACTGATGCCTGCGCTTAAAGCAATACGCCCGACGTTGATGCTGATCGTCCCGCTGATTATCGAAAAGATCTATCGCCACCAAATTCTCTCAAAGTTCAACTCTAACGGATTTTGGCGGACTCTCTATAAGATCGGTTTTATGCGCCGCTATCTGCATCGTGTGGCCGGTAAGAAGTTGATGAAACTCTTTGGCGGGCGGATTCGCTTTTTGGGAATCGGCGGTGCGAAGCTTGATGCGGGTGCAGAGCAGTTCCTTTTGGAGGCCAAAGTTCCCTATGCGATTGGTTACGGCTTGACCGAAACGGCTCCGCTGTTGGCCGGAGCTCCGCCGGCGCAAGTGCGCTTGGGATCCACGGGCCCTCAGGCTCCGAGTGTGACGTTGCGGTTGGAAAATATCAACCCCGAAACCCATCAGGGCGAAATTGTGGCCAAAACGCCGAGCGTGATGATCGGTTATTATAAAAATCCGGAGGCTACGAGCGAAGTGTTTACGGCCGATGGTTGGTTCCGCACGGGTGATTTGGGCGAATTCGATAAGGATGGGTTTCTCTATATCAAAGGCCGTCTGAAAAATATGATCGTCGGGCCGGGTGGTGAAAATATCTATCCCGAAGATATTGAGAGTGTGCTCAATTCGCATGTCTATGTGGCAGATTCGATCGTTACCGAACAAGAAGGTCGTTTGGTGGCTTTGGTGCATTTCAATCGCGAGGAGATCGAGGCGATGATCGAAGATTGGCGCGAGGGTTGGGAGAGCCAGAAAGAGGCGTGGGAGGCGAAAACCGAACAACTCAAAAAAGAGATTATCGATTTTGTTAACGCCAAGGTTAACCGCTTTTCGAAGATCTCCGAAGTTGTTGAAGAGAAAGATGAATTTGTCAAGACACCGACCCACAAAATCCGCCGATTCTTGTATAATAAGAGACGAGAATAGGTTGAATGAAAGCCAATGAGCGATTAAAAATCGGGCGGCAACGAGTGATCTTGTTACAGCCCGTTTTTTATTTTATAGATATGAGTTCTTTATCCTTCCATTTAGGTTTGCGTTGACTTCCGATTATTATTTCGTATCTTTGCAGCCCGATTATAACGTATGTACCATTTTTCAACATATAAAGACCAATACAAAGCGAATCTCAAATTGGCTCTGCCCGTCGTGCTGACGCAGGTGGGGCAGATCTTGACGCAATTTGCCGACAACTTGATGGTCGGCCATTACGGGGGTGAAGACCCTATTTCGCTGGCGGCCGTATCGTTCGGCGGAGCTATCTATTTCATTCTGTTTATTGCCGGTATCGGCATGTCGTTGGGTTTGACACCGCTTGTGGGCGAACTCTATGCGCAGGGCGATCGGCTCAAATCGGCGCGCCTGCTCCAAAACGGAATCCTGCTCTATACGACACTCGGCATCCTCATGGCGGCCGTTCAATTGGCGATCATTCCGTTGCTCTACCGGATGGGGCAACCGGTAGAGGTGGTCGATATGGCCATCCCGTATTATAAGATGCTGGCATACAGCACTCCTGTTATCATGCTCTTTTTTGCCTTCAAACAGTTTTTGGAGGGGGTTGGCAATACGAAGGTCGAGATGGTTGCTACGATCGTCAGCAACGGAGCCAATGTCTTCTTTAACTTCCTCTTTATCTTTGGCAATTGGGGCTTTCAGGAGATGGGAGCCGAGGGAGCGGGATTAGGAACGTTGATGGCGCGCATGATCGCTCCGATTTTGATGATTGGCTACTTCTACTGGCGAGAAAAATACCGCACCTATCTCGATGGTTTCTCGCCGCGCAACTATTCGTGGCGGACGATGAAACAACTGCTGCATATGGGTTTCCCGATCTCCATGCAGATGTTCCTCGAATCATCAGCTTTTGTCGCCACGAGTGTGATGATGGGGTGGTTCGGAGCCGAAACTATGAGTGCCAACCAGATCTCCATTACGCTCTGCAACTGTGCCTTTATGATTGTTATGTCGATTGGAGCCGCAACAACAATCCGAGTGTCGCACTGTTACGGATTGCGGCATATCGGGCAGGTGTCGCTTGCAGCCAAGGCCTCGTACCATCTCGTGTTGGTCTGGAATGCCTTTGCGGCGGTGGTCTTCATCGCTTTGCGACACTATATACCGATGCTCTTTACCTCGAATGCCCAAGTCATTGAGATCACCTCCGGCCTGCTTGTCTTCTGTGCCTTGTTCCAACTTTCGGACGGCATACAGAACATCTCGGTGGGTATCTTACGAGGTATTCAGGATGTGAAGATCATCATGCCGATCGCCTTTATTTCGTATTGGCTGTTGAATGTACCGGTGGGCTATTTCTTCGGTTTTACGCTCAATATGGGACCCGAAGGGCTTTTCTTGGGCTTCACCTTCGGACTTTCGTCGGCGGCCGTGTTGCTGATCTGGCGTATTCGTCACAGTGTGCGGCGACTGCACCTGAGCGTAAATAAAAATTAACGGCGAAAATTATTAAAAATATTTTTCGTATCTTTACGCAAAATATACTCCACATACCCATGGAATCCGAAACTCAACATACCCAACCTTGCAAACCCGAAGTCGGTCGTGGCTGTGCATTCTGCAACTGCGGCTCGGAGTGCGAGGCCAAACCCTGCGATGGCTGTTTTAAACTCCACGAAAACGCATGGCTCGATGAATATCCGACCAATATACCGACCGATATCGTCGAGGTGCGATTTAAGAATACGCGGCGTTCGTTCTACCAAAATGCCAACAACCTTGACTTGAAATCCGGCGATATTGTTGCTGTCGAGGCCTCTCCCGGCCACGATATCGGGGTGATTACGTTGACGGGTGACTTGGTGGCGCGGCAGATGCGCCGCATCGGATTTGTCCCCTTCAACGGTGAGTACAAGAAGGTTTACCGGCTGGCCAAACCCTACGACATCGAACGGTGGCAGGAGGCGATCGCCATGGAGCACGAAACGATGATCGCATCGCGGCAGATTGCTGCCGATATGGGGCTCAACATGAAGATCGGCGATGTGGAGTATCAAGGTGACAAGATCAAAGCGATCTTCTATTACATTGCTGATGAACGTGTCGATTTTCGCGAATTGATCAAAGTCTTTGCCGAACGGTTCCATATCCGTATCGAGATGAAGCAGATCGGTGCGCGTCAGGAGGCGGGCCGCATCGGCGGGTTAGGAGCATGCGGTCGTGAACTTTGCTGTGCATCGTGGATGTCGAGTTTTTCGAGTGTCACGACAGGAGCGGCGCGGGTGCAGGATATTTCGCTCAACCCCCAGAAACTGGCCGGTCAGTGTTCGAAATTGAAGTGCTGTATGATGTACGAATATGATTCGTATGTCGATGCGCGTAAGGATTTCCCGCGTTTGCGCGAGCCGTTGCAGACGTTGGACGGCGAGTGGTTCTTGGTCAAGAGCGATGTGATGGCCGGCACGATGAGTTTCTCTTCGAGCAAAGACGCCATGATTAATATAACAACTCTGCCGATCGGTCGTGTGCGCGAAATCATGGCACTTAATCGACAGGGAAAGAAGATTGATCAACTGCAACATGCCGATGATTTGAAAGCGGCTGTTGAAGAACCAACCTACCGTTCGGAGGAGGATAGTATCACCCGTTTCGATCAGAACAAACGCCGCAAACGTGCCGGACGCAACAAAAATCGAGGCGAACGTCCGGCCGGTGAGGTGTCATCTGCAACACCACAAACGTCTAAAAACCCAAATCGTGGAGAAAACGACCATGGGGCGGGTAATGTGACCAATGGCAATGCTCCTCGGAATAATGAGAATCGTTCGCGTCGCAACGACCGTCCGCGTGGGAACAACACGAACGGTGAGCCGCGAGCTGCTGCCGACAATGCTGAATCTGCGCCACGTGAGCAGGGGGCTGCATCCAATAATCGCGCCCCGCGCGAGGGTGCTAACCGAAACAACCGCAACCGCAATCGCAACCGTTCGCGCAACAACAATGCGAATGGTGAGAATAACGGTAGCAACGGAAATAATCACGGAAATCAAGGCGGTACACCGCAAAAATAGGAGCGATGAAGAGTCGGCTATATGGCGTTTTTGCGGCTGTGTCGTACTTTGTGACAGCCGCATTTGCGGGGTGTGCCGTGCCGTCACAGACGGTAGCCGCAGATGTCGATATGAAGTCGTGGGATTATGCGGCGGCGGTCGTTGTCTGCAACAACGACACGGTCACGATGCACGATGTTACCCTGTTTCTGCGATGCAATGAACGACTCCGCGAAGATACGGTTACGTTGCGGGTCTTGACCACAGCACCCGATTCGCTTCGCTGTGAGGAGTTGGTGCATATGATCCTGTACCACAAGCATGAACCGGCATCGCTTACCGCCGAATATACAACCCCCTACCGGCGACAGATTCGCTTGCCGTTAATCGGTAAGTATCGTTTTTCGATCGCCCCCGTGCGATCGTTGTGCGGAGTCGAAGCCGTAGGTATTCAATTGACCAATAGTAAATAAAGAACAATGGGCAAAGATAAACTCCGCCGTTTTAGTGAAAATCTGACATTTGACTGTTTCGTACAACCCGAATTCGATGCCATATTCCGCACCGATCACCCGCTTAAAGGGAATTGGAACCGTGATTTTTTTCGCAATGACCGTCCGATCATCCTCGAATTGGGATGCGGCAAGGGTGAGTACACCGTTGCCCTTGCTCAGCGTGATCCGTTGCACAATTACATCGGTATCGACATCAAAGGGGCACGCATGTGGCGCGGCGCAAAGACGGCCACGGAGTGTGGTATGACCAATGTTGGTTTTCTGCGCACGCGTATCGAATTTATCAACGCGCTCTTCGCCGAAAACGAGGTGTCGGAGATCTGGATCACCTTTCCCGATCCGCAACTCAAAACGCGCCGCGCTAAAAAACGGCTGACAGCACCGTTGTTTTTGGCGCGTTATGCCCGGATGGTCTGTCCCGATGGTTTGATCCACCTGAAAACCGATTCTCAGCACCTCTATGGATATACGCAGGAGGTGATTCGTCAATACGGACTACGGTGTGAGGTAGCCAATGCCGATATCTATGGTTCGGGGTATGCTGATGAGGTATTGTCGGTGAAGACGGCCTATGAGCAACAGTTCCTTTCGATGGGGTTGCCGATCACCTATACCCGTTTTTCGCTGGGTAGTCGGCGTGATTTTCCGTGGTTCGATTGGTCGGAGGATGAAAAACTCGAAAAAGATAACGAAGCGGCAAGGTCGATTATCTAAGGAATGGATGTAGGGTGGGTGTTAATTCGCCTCTATTTGTTGCCCTTTTTGTCGCTGATACGATGCAGGCTCGGTAATTTCGGAGCCTGCTTTTTTGTGGGTTTTGAGCAAAGCATGCGGCGATTCAAAAGATTTTTTCGTATCTTTACCCGTTCAAAGCGACAAGATTAAAAAGAATAATAGTATGGAGACAAAACTCGTATTGTATAACACCCTTTCGCGCCGCAAGGAGACTTTCGAACCGTTGACCGAAGGTCGGGTGGGGATGTATGTCTGCGGCCCGACGGTCTATGGCGATCCGCATCTGGGGCATGCGCGTCCGGCCGTTACGTTCGATCTGCTGTTTCGTTACCTAAAATCGCTCGGTTACAAAGTGCGCTACGTGCGCAATATTACCGATGTCGGCCACCTCGAACACGATGCCGATGAGGGCGAGGACAAAATCGCTAAAAAAGCACGGCTTGAACAACTCGAGCCGATGGAGGTAGCACACTACTATACCGAGCGTTATCATCAGGCAATGGATGCACTCAATGTCGAAACGCCCTCCATCGAACCGCATGCTTCGGGACATATCATCGAGCAGATTGAGTTTGTGAAGAAGATTTTAGCGGACGGGTATGCATACGAATCGAATGGTTCGATCTATTTCGATGTCGAGCGTTATGACGCGAAGTACAACTACGGTAAACTTTCGGGTCGTAATCTCGATGACATCATTGCCAATACGCGCGAATTGGATGGACAGAGCGATAAACACCACTCCTACGATTTCGCGTTGTGGAAAAAGGCCTCACCGGAGCACATCATGCGTTGGCCGTCACCGTGGGGTGAGGGTTTTCCGGGGTGGCATATGGAGTGCTCGGCGATGAGCACACGCTATCTGGGCGACCGTTTCGACATTCACGGCGGAGGTATGGATCTCATGTTTCCGCACCATGAGTGCGAGATTGCGCAGTCAACGGCGGCGTTGGGGCACGACTCGGCGCGCTATTGGGTGCACAACAACATGATTACGATCAATGGCCAGAAGATGGGTAAATCGCTCGGCAATTTCATCACCCTCGAAGAGTTGTTTACCGGTTCGCACAAATTGTTGGCACAGGCCTTTTCGCCGATGACAATCCGTTTCTTTGTGTTGCAGGCTCACTACCGTTCAACGCTCGACTTCTCGAACGAGGCGTTACAGGCAGCCGAGAAGGGGCTTGATCGATTGATGAAGGGAGTTGAGGCGTTGGGTAAAGTCAAGACATCGGCTGTGTCGAGTGTCGAACCGGCCGAGTTGGAGCGGCGTTGTGCGGAGGCCATGGCCGATGATCTCAATTCGCCGATGGTGATCTCGGCTCTCTTCGATTGGGTGCGCACGATCAATCAACTTGTAGACGGTAAAGAGCAGATTTCGGCGGCCGACCTTGCCGCTTTGACGGCAACCGTACACCGTTATACATTCGATATTCTGGGATTGCGTGACGAGAAAGCGGCGGGTGCTGCATCGGGAAGAGATTACGTGACTCCGTTGGTTGAGATGTTGCTCAGCGAACGACTCAAAGCCCGCGCTGCAAAGGATTGGGCAGCCTCCGACCGGATTCGTGACGGACTTTCTGCTGCCGGAATTCGCGTGAAAGATGGAAAAGAGGGCTCGGATTGGGAGTTAGAATAGATCAATAATGAATGATTGGGCGCTACGAATCCGAAGATAAGGATCGTCTATGCCCAATTTTTTTTACTTTTTATTTTTTTTAGATGTCAAACGATCGCCACGCAGCAGCTTTGGAACTTGGTACGGAACGTATTCGTAAACTGCTTGTGCAGTATGCCGTTCCGGCCATTATCGCGATGACTGCCGCATCGCTCTACAACATGATTGATAGCATTTTTATCGGTCATGGTGTCGGCGCATTGGCCATATCGGGGTTGGCACTCACCTTTCCGTTGATGAACCTTGCCGCCGCATTTGGCTCGCTGGTTGGCGTGGGTGCGGCTGCGATCATCTCGATGCGTCTTGGACAACGCGATTACGAGGCGGCGCAACATGTGTTGGGCAATGTGGTGATGCTCAATTTGATCATCGGAGTCTTATTCGGATTGATCATATTGGCATTTCTCGATCCGATTCTCTACTTTTTTGGGGCGAGTGAGTCCACGATCGGCTATGCGCGTGAGTATATGACCGTGATCCTGCTGGGAAACGTTGTGACGCATATGTATTTGGGGCTGAATGCCGTGTTGCGGGCCATGGGCCATCCGCGCAAGTCGATGTATGCCACGATCAATACGGTGATTCTCAATGCAATTCTCGATCCGTTGTTTATCTACGGATTCGGCTGGGGGATTCGCGGAGCGGCTATCGCTACGATTCTTGCGCAGGTGGTGTCGCTGGGCTGGCAACTGTGGATCTTCACCGATCGGCGCGAATTGCTCTATCTGCGGCGGGGAATCTATCGCCTGCGACGCAAAATTGTCGGGGATATTCTCTCGATCGGGATGTCGCCCTTTTTGATGAACCTTGCGGCCTGCCTGATCGTCATTCTGATTAACAAGGGGATGAAAGAGTATGGCGGAGATCTGATGATCGGGGCTTATGGAATCGTCAATCGGTTGGGTTTTGTGATTGTGATGATTGTCATGGGGTTAAATCAAGGTATGCAGCCTATTGCCGGTTACAATTTCGGAGCCCGACAATACGATCGGGTCTTGCGTACGCTGCGACTCACGATGATCGGTGCAACGTGTGTCACAACAACCGGCTTTCTGGTTGCCATGTTTGCTCCGCATTTCGCGGCATCGCTCTTTACGACCGATCCAGAACTGATCGCTATGGCGGTCGAGGGGATGCGTTTTACCTTTGTCTTCTTCCCGATTGTCGGTTTTCAGATGGTCGCCACCAACTTTTTCCAAAGCATCGGTATGGCATCCAAGGCAATTTTCCTGTCGCTCTCGCGGCAACTCTTGTTGTTGATGCCGGCATTGCTGATATTACCCGGATTATTCGATCGCTATACTTCGTGGGACGGCAGTTGGGGCGTGTGGTGCAGTATGCCTCTCTCCGATCTGCTGGCTTCGGTGATCGCTTTTGTGATGTTGACCTACCAACTGCGGAAATTTCGGGCACTTGCTGCCGCGGAATCCGGTAAAGCATAAAACTATGGAGCACAAATTCGTAATCAATATCGGCCGCCAACTTGGGAGCGGCGGAAAGACGATCGGAGAGGCAATTGCAGCTCGTCTGGGGGTGAAACTCTATGACAAGCAGCTTATCAATCTGGCGGCGGAGCAGAGTGGACTGAGCCCCGATCTGTTCGAAAAAATTGATGAAACGGCATCGCATAGCGTGCTGGCCACGTTGATCGGTTACCTGCGTTCACCCTTTGCCGGTGACGATGGCGGTGTGACGAATGTGTTGTCGAATGATGCACTCTTTAAAATCCAGAGTGATGTCATCCGCGAGGTTGCCGCACGCGAATCTGCCCTCTTCGTGGGACGTTGTGCCGACTATATTTTGCGCGAACATCCGCGCAGTCTCAACCTTTTTATCACGGCCGATGAGGCCGATCGTGCAGCTCGGCTCTGTGCGCTGCACGGTTGCAGCGATGCCGATGCGCGCGAGATGATGGAGCGTGCCGATGCGCGCCGAGCCTCGTACTACAACTATTACAGTTCGCGTACCTGGGGTGCTGCGGCATCATACCACCTCTGTGTGAACTCCTCGGTGCTGGGGCTGGATCGCACGGTGGAGTATGTATTGGAATTTGCGGCCGAAAAATTGACTTTGAAATTGTAATAATATGGTATTAGCCGAACAGATCAAAGCGGTCGAAACGCGCCGCGATACACTCGAACGGTGTCTGAACATTGCACAGAAACGCATCGATCTGCGTAATGAGGAGGAGAAGACCCAAGAACCTGACTTTTGGGAAGATCCCGACAAGGCGCGCGAACAACTGCGCAAGGTGGCTGCGATCAAGTCGTGGATCGACGATTACGAGGCGATTTGCAAGGGCGCGGAGGATCTGGCTTTGATGCCCGACTTTGTGAAGGAGGGTGTGGTGAGCGAAACTGAAATGGATGCGCACTATGCCGCAACGATCGAACGGATCGAGCAACTCGAAATGCGCAACATGTTGCGTCGCGAAGAGGATAAATTGGGGGCGATTTTGGATATCAATGCCGGAGCTGGCGGTACGGAGGCTCTCGACTGGGCTTCCATGTTGCTGCGTATGTACACACGTTGGGGCGAAGCACACGGCTACAAAGTCAAGGTGTTGGACTATCAAGCCGGTGACGAGGTGGGCGTAAAGTCGTGTACTCTCGAATTCGAGGGTGATTATGCCTATGGCTACCTCAAAAGCGAGAATGGAGTGCACCGCATGGTGCGGCTGTCGCCGTTCAATGCCAACAACAAACGCCAGACCACCTTTGCATCGGTTTTCGTGTCACCGGCGGTGGACGATACGATCGAGATCACGGTCAATGCGGCCGATATCGAGTGGGATACCTTCCGTGCATCGGGTGCAGGCGGCCAGAATGTCAATAAGGTCGAAACGGCCGTGCGTCTGCGCTATCACGGTAAGGATGCCGATACGGGCGAAGCTGTCGAATATTTGATTGAAAATATGGAGACACGCTCGCAGTTGATGAACCGCGAGAATGCCCTGCGAATTCTCCGCTCAAAACTCTATCAGCGCGAATTGGATAAACGTATGGCTACGCAGCAGGCACTCGAAGCCTCCAAAAAACGGATCGAGTGGGGCTCTCAAATTCGGTCATATGTCTTTGACGATCGCCGTGTGAAGGATCATCGTACCGGGGTGCAAACCTCGGCTGTCGAGGCCGTGATGGATGGCGATCTGGATGCTTTCATTAAGGGGTATCTGATGGAGTTTAGCGAGGTTTAAATTGATACACATGACTGTTGAGGAAAATCGCCTATGGTCATGCAATGAGTTCATTTATATTGGTATGCGTTTGCTTTTTATGCTCTTTGCCGCTCTTTGGTGCTACGGTGCTAAGGCTCAATCCGAGGTATTGGTCGGAATGACCGATACGGCGAGCTACTACTCGTTGTTGTCGGGTAAACGGATTGCGGTATTGGCGAATCATACGGCGGAGGCCGGTGGAATACATCTGGTCGATCAACTTCACGACCGCGGATTTAATCTGGTGGCGATCTTTTCGCCCGAACATGGATTTCGCGGAACGGCCGATGCTGGTGAATCGGTCAAGAATTCGGTGGACGGTCGTACGGGTATTCCGATCCGCTCGCTTTATGCTGGTAAAACACGCCGTCCTGCCGATGAGGTGATGCGTTCGTTCGATCTGCTGCTGGTCGATATGCAGGATGTCGGCTTGCGTTTTTATACCTATTATATCTCTATGCTGCGGTTGATGGATGCCTGTGCTGATTTCGGTCGGGAGGTCATTGTGCTCGATCGCCCTAATCCCAACGGAGGGCTTGTCGAGGGGCCGCTCCTTGATATGAGGTATCAGTCGGGGGTTGGAGCCTTGCCGATTCCGGTGTTACACGGCTTGACGATGGGCGAGATCGCTCGTATGGCGGTCGGTGAGGGGTGGGCGAAGCGTTGTCGCCTGCGCGTTGTGCCGTGTCGCAACTATACCCATGCGACCGAGTATCTTTTGCCGATTGCTCCGTCGCCCAACTTGCCGACACAGCGTGCCATCTATCTATACCCTTCGACCTGTCTGTTCGAGGGGACGGTGGTCAGTTTGGGGCGCGGTACGGCAACGCCCTTTGAGCTCTATGGGCATCCGTTGATGCGTGACTGCCACTTTACCTTTACGCCGCGACCCACCTCCGGAGCCAAACATCCACCACTCGAAGGTCAACTCTGTCGAGGAGTCGATCTGTCGCAAATGCCGTTGTGTGAGGCGCGTAAGATTGGATTTTCGCTGCGTTATGTCATTGATGCCTATCAGAAGATGGGGTGTCCGGCCGGTTTCTTTACGCCAATGTTTGAAAAATTGGTTGGAGTGGCTTATGTGCGCGAGATGATCGTTGCCGGAGCCTCCGAAACCGCCATATCTGCGCGTTGGCAGACTGATTTGCAGCGTTATCGTCAGACACGAGCCAAATACCTGCTCTATCCGTAGATCGGCCAAAGTCAGGACGCATTCTTTATTCAACCCAGCCGAACTCTCTGCGGCTCTAACCCGAATCGGATCTCCGAAGAAGGAGAATACCAAACAAAAGACCTGCCTGATTGCTCAGACAGGTCTTTTTTGCAACTTGTTCGGTGATTATTCCGATACGATTGCTTCGCTCGGGCAAACGCCAGCGCAAGTGCCGCAGTCGATGCATTTGTCGGCATCAATGACATAAATATCGCCAGCCGAGATTGCCTCAACCGGACATTCGCTGATACAGGTGCCGCAGGCAACGCAAGCGTCGGTAATTCTGTAAGCCATGATTTTTAAATTTTATTGTTATTTGTGTGTGTTTGGTATCGGCAAATATACTATTTTATTTGATAATATCAAAACCCGTGTAGGGAACCAATGCTTCGGGAATACGAATTCCTTCGGGAGTCTGGTAGTTTTCGAGCAATGCTGCCACGATGCGCGGTAGAGCCAGAGATGAGCCGTTCAAAGTGTGTGCCAACTGGATTTTTTTGTCGGCATCGCGGTAGCGAAGTTTCAGTCGGTTTGCTTGGAACGATTCGAAGTTCGATACCGATGAAACCTCCAACCAACGTTTTTGAGCCTCGGAGTAGACCTCAAAATCATAGGTAAGAGCCGATGTGAACGACATGTCGCCACCGCACAAACGCAGAATGCGGTAGGGCAAACCGAGTGCTTTGACCAACGATTCTACATGGGCAACCATACCATCGAGAGCCTCATAGGAGACTTCGGGGCGCGATAACTGCACGATCTCGACCTTGTCGAACTGGTGCAACCGGTTTAACCCGCGTACATCTTTGCCATAAGAGCCGGCCTCTCGGCGGAAACAGGGGGTATAGGCGGTCATCTTGACCGGTAAATCCTTCTCTTCGAGGATCACATCGCGGTAGATATTCGTCACGGGAACCTCCGCTGTCGGTACAAGGTAAAAATTGTCGACTGTGGCATGGTACATCTGTCCCTCCTTGTCGGGTAGCTGTCCGGTGCCAAATCCCGATGCCTCGTTGACCATGATGGGCGGTTCTACTTCCAGATAACCGGCTTTGGTGTTGCAGTCGAGGAAGAAATTAATCAATGCCCGTTGCAATCGAGCCCCTTTGCCTTTGTAGACGGGGAATCCGGCTCCGGTCAATTTCACGCCCAGATCAAAGTCGATGATGTCGTATTTGCGCGCCAGTTCCCAGTGGGGTAGCGGATTTTCAGGAAGTGCCGTGTAGTTCTCAACCAATTTTACGACCAGATTGTCTTCGGCAGTTTTACCTTCGGGAACGATTTCGGCAGGAAAGTTTGGCAGGGTGACCAACGTTGTCTGCAACTCTTGCTGTACATCGGTTGACTCGGTTTGCAGGCGATTCGATCTCTCTTTCAGATCGGCAACAAAACGTTTCCGCTCCTCGGCCTCCTCTCTCTTGCCTTGACCCATCAGGGCTCCAATCTCCTTGGCGGCTTTGTTCTGCTCGGCGAGTGTACTGTCCAACTCGACCTGAATGGCTTTGCGGCGGTCGTCGAGCGCAATGATTTTTTCGATGATGGGTGCTGCATCCACGCCTTTTTTGCCGAGTTTACGGACGGCGGCAGCCTGATCATCGCGAATTTGCTTGATTGTAAGCATAGTATCTTGTGAATTTGAGTTTTTATGTCCAGAGCTACAAAATTACAAAAAATGTATGAAAATGTATCGGTCGGTTAAATAATTTCGGGTATTATTATGAATATGTAGGTTAAAGGTCTATATTTGCATTGTAATTTTTGATGTATAACTGTTGATTTTCGAAAACTTTAAATTTTAAAAAAATAAAAAAGCGTTAGCTTTTACTTTTGGTTATTGGAACTTCGACACTTTCAAGAGGCTACCGAAAAGAGCTAAGTGCTCACGTTTTACAGCGTGGGCTCTACTTCATCCATAGCCTGGGTAGTCGAAGACCTCAATAATCGGATGGAGTTTAGTCCACGTTTTTATGTTAACGCGAGTCGCGGTTTCATTCATTATTGAGCTATGTTTAAAAGAATGAGAAAATACGACGATGAAGGTTATATCAACCCTTTTCGTGAAAAGATCGAGCGGTGGGTTGGTATCAGCTTTTTTCTACTCGTGATGGTTGCGTTGGTTTTTCTGTTTTTTATGGAATAAATCGCTAAACTATTTTTTTTATCGTCAAATAGATCACACGGAGTGGTGGAATCGTAGAAAAATATACGCAAAAATGTATATATTTGTACAAAATTCTGCGACTCCGTGAAACTTATAGAACTGCTGGCTCCGGCCAAGGATTATGCCTCGGCGGTAGCTGCTGTCGATTACGGTGCTGATGCCGTCTATATCGGCGGCGCGCGTTTCGGTGCGCGACAAGCTGCCGGAAATGGTGCGGAGGAGATCGCACGGGTGGTGGAGTATGCCCACCGTTACGGCGTGCGTATTCATGCTACACTCAACACTCTATTGTGGGATACAGAATTGGCGGATGCCGAGCAACAGGCTCGTGAGCTGATTGCTGCTGGGGTCGATGCCTTGATCGTGCAAGACATGGCGTTGCGGCGAATGGAGTTGCCGGTTGAATTGCATGCCTCTACACAGGTGTGCAATCGCACGCCGGAGGGGGCTCATTTCTTAGGAGAGGTGGGTTTTGCGCGGGTTATTCTCGAACGGGGGCTTACCCTTGACCAAATCCGTGCAATTACTGCGGCAACAACCGCCGAGGTCGAATGCTTCGTACACGGCGCAATTTGTGTCGGATTTAGCGGTCGTTGTTTCTTGTCGCGCTCGATGTCCGAGCGGAGTGGTAATCGAGGGGCATGCAGCCAGCCTTGTCGGTTGACCTATGACCTGACCGATGGTAACGGTCGTATCTATATGGCAGCCAAACATCTGCTATCGGTGCAAGATTTGAATCTTGCCGCGCATATTGGCGAGATGTTGGATGCGGGAGTCACTTCGTTCAAGATCGAGGGTCGGCTCAAAGATCTTAATTATATCAAAAATGTGGTGGCTTACTACCGTCGGGCGATTGATGCGGAGTTGGCTATGCGCCCCGAACTCTGCCGATCATCTGTGGGTGAGAGTATTCCCGATTTTACGCCCGACCCCTCCAAGAGTTTTACGCGCGGTGAGTCGACCTACTTTTTTGCCGGAAAACGGGCAGGTGTCGCCTCGTTCGATACCCCCAAAGCGGTTGGTGAGTATATGGGCCGGGTTGTGCGGATGGATCGTAAAGGGTGTTATTTGGATCGTCCGACAACATTGGCTGCCGGTGACGGGATCTGTCTGGTTACACCGCGTGCCGTGGTGGGAACCAATGTCAATGCGGCCGAAGGACGGTGGGTGGAGCCGAACCGATTGGAGGGTATTACGGTCGGTGCGGATCTGTATCGCAATAGTGATCGTCTTTTCAACCTTGCGTTGGAACGTAGTCGTACACGCCGTGTAATCGCGGTGCGCGGTGTAGTAACCGTGAGCGCAACAGGGGCGCGGATCACCTATACCGACTGCGAAGGTGTTACTGCCTCGGCCGAACGGCAGCAATCGTTTGAAAAGGCCAAACAGGCAACGGCCAACCGCGAAGCTTTGCGCGTGCAACTTGCGCGTACGGGCGATACGATTTTTGCGGTGCGTGACATAGAGGTGGTGGGTGACGAGTGGTTTGTGCCGGCTTCGCTGGCTGCCGAATTGCGCCGAGAGGCGTTGGCGACACTCTTAGCTAAACGCGCGGCACGGCTGTTGCCGCACCGCATTATGCCCGAAAACAGAATGGCAAAATACCCCTCGAAATCACTTGCTGCCGAAGAGAATGTCACCAATAGACTCTCCGAGGAGTTCTATCGCGACCATGGAGTGGAGCAGATCGAACGAGGACTTGATCTGGCGACTACAACGGTCGGTTGTCGAGTCATGCAGTCGTCTTATTGCATTCGGCGGGAGATCGGTCAATGTCTGCGCGAACGTCCGCAATTGCGCGGTGATCTCTATCTCGAACACGGCGCATTCCGCTATCGGCTTGATTTCGATTGCGTTCATTGTGAAATGAGCGTTGTAGATTGTACAAAATCATAAACCCAAATAAAGATCAAAATGAAAAAACTTCTATCCCTATTGCTTGCGACTGCGGGGGGTGTCATCTCCCTCGAAGCGCAAACCTTTACCGAATGGAAAGATCCGGCGGTGAATGCGGTCAATCGACTGCCGATGACGACTCCGCTAAATGGTGGCGAACAACTTTCGCTCGATGGCGTATGGCGTTTTGATTGGGTGCGCAATGCCTCGCAACGTCCCGAAGGGATCTTCCGTATGGATTATGACGATTCGGCATGGGCGACGATGCCTGTTCCGGGAATATGGGAGTTGAACGGATTCGGAGATCCGATCTATGTCAATGTGGGTTATGCTTGGCGAGGTAATTTCGCCAACAATCCGCCCTATGTGCCCGATGCCGAGAACCATGTCGGTTCTTACCGCCGTGAATTCGAAATTCCGGCAAATTGGAACGGCCGCGATATTACGCTCAATATCGGTTCGGCTACCTCAAATGTCTATGTGTGGGTCAATGGCCGCTATGTAGGTTACAGTGAGGATAGTAAATTGGCTGCCGAGTTCGATATTACGAAGTTCGTACACACGGGTAAGAATCTGATTGCCTTGCAACTCTTCCGCTGGTCGGACGGCACCTATCTCGAAGATCAGGATTTCTGGCGGATGTCGGGTATCGCACGCGGTGTAAAACTTACTGCTCGCGCCAAAGCACATGTGAAGGATCTGCGATTGATTCCGACACTGGATGCCGCCTATCAGCAGGGTAGTCTGCGGATTGAGGTCGATGCCACACCACAGGTGAAACGAATCGCTCTGCGTTTGCAAGAGCCCTCCGGCAAAGTAGTCGCTGAGCAGACGATCGAACCGCGTAGCGGACGTGCTGTGACCGAGATGGTGTTGGCTAATCCGGCTCAATGGACAGCCGAAACCCCGAATCTTTATACGCTCGCTCTAACCGTTTTCGATGCGAAGAGTCAGACCGATCTGTTGTCGCAACGAATCGGATTCCGCAACGTTGAGATCAAGGGCGGTCAGTTATTGGTGAACGGTCAACCGATTCTTATCAAGGGTGCCGACCGGCATGAGATGGATCCCCTAACGGGCTATGTGGTGAGCCGCGAACGGATGATCGAAGATATTCGCATTATGAAAGAGTTGAATATCAATGCTGTGCGCACCAGCCACTATCCCAATGATCCGATCTGGTACGATCTCTGCGACCAATACGGTATCTATGTAGTTGACGAGGCCAATGTCGAATCGCACGGCATGGGCTACGAGGCGAAGACTTTGGCTCGTAATCCGATCTATGCGGCAGCGCATCTCGAACGCAACCAGCGCATGGTGCTGCGCGATAAAAACCACCCCTCGATCATCATTTGGTCTTTGGGCAACGAAGCCGGTATGGGACCCAATTTTGAGGCTTGTTACCGTTGGGTCAAAGAGTATGATCCGCTGCGTCCGGTGCACTACGAGCGTGCTGTCAATTATGATAAACCCGACCAATCGCCCTTCACCGATATCGTATGTCCGATGTATGCCGATTACGAGTGGTGTCGTAAATACGGCGAGTCAAATCCGCAAAAGCCGCTGATTCAGTGTGAATATGCGCATGCTATGGGAAATTCGATGGGTGGTTTGGATCGTTATTGGGCATTGGTGCGCAAATATCCATCCTACCAAGGTGGCTTCATCTGGGATTTTGTCGATCAGGGCTTGGCGCATTACGAGAAAAACGGTCGTGTATCGTTCTACTACGGGGGCGACTTCAATAACTATGATGCGACCGATAACTCATTCAACAACAACGGTATTATTGCGGCTGACCGCACGTTGCATCCTCATGCATACGAAGTGCAACGCATCTACCAGAATATCTGGACAACTCCGCTCGATGCCGTGGATGGTCGTATCGAGATTTTCAACGAAAACTTCTTCGTATCGCTCTCCGACTACGAGTTGGAGTGGGAGCTCAAAGCTAACGGCCGACAGATTAAGTCGGGACGTGTGGCAACGTTGAAAATCGAACCGCAGCGCAAGCAGACCGTTCAATTGGGATATACCAAGGCGGATCTGCCCAAGAGCGGAGAGGTGACGCTCGATGTGACCTATCGGCTTAAAAAGAGCCAACCGCTGCTCGATGCGGGGAGTGTGGTTGCGGCTCAACAATTTATCCTGCGTGCTTACGATTGTGAGCCGGCCGCTGTACTGCCCCAATCGGAGCGTCCGGTGACGGTCACCAACTGGGAACGTGGCACACGTATCGAGGGTGATCGCTGGCAGATATTTTTCTCGCGTAACGGATTCTTATATAGCTACCGTGTCAACGGACAGGAGTTGTTGGCCGAAGGTGGCGAATTGCGTCCTCAATTTTGGCGTGCACCGACCGAAAATGACTTGGGAGCCGGTCTGGATAAAAAACAGGTTTCTTGGAAAAACCCCGCTCTGAAACTTACCCATATGAGTAGCTCCGTGGAGCAGGGCGTGGCTCTTATCGCCACCTCCTACCAACTTTCGGGTGTTGAGGCGGTGGTGACCTTCAACTACCGGATCAATGGGGCGGGACAGATTGCCGTCGAGGAGGAGATGACGGTTCCGTCCGATACCTCCGGTCGGTATCTTTTCCGTTTCGGTATGCGGATGGCGATGCCTGCACGCTACAATCGCGTGATTTATTACGGCCGTGGTGCCCATGAAAACTATGCCGATCGCAAGGTGTCGGCCGATCTTGGGATCTACGATCAGGCTGTTTCGGAGCAGTACCATGATAAATATGTGCGTCCGCAGGAGTCGGGAACCAAGTGTGATCTGCGTTGGTGGCGAGTGGCCGACACATCGGGAGCCGGATTGGAGATCCGCTCCGATGCCCCCTTCTCGGCCTCGGCTCTGCCCTATGCAACGGAGGATCTCGATGTCTCCAACTTCCCGCCGCAGCAGCACTCCGGTACGCTTGTGGCGCGCGACTGCACGTGTGTGAATTTCGACCTGCGGCAAACCGGATTGGGGTGCATCAACTCGTGGGGTGCGTTGCCCGAAGCTGAATTCAGAATGCCTTATGGCAACTATTCGTTCCGTTTCCTGCTGACTCCGGTTGTCAATAAATAACAAAAATGAACGTATCGGGTGCAGTCGAACTGTTGAAAATTCGACTGTGCCCGATATTTGTATAAATCGAGGCTTTGTATGCAAGAACAACTGACTCCCGATTTCGCCGATTATGAACTGATCGACACGGGTGATTTCGAAAAATTGGAACGCTTTGGGCGTTACGTGACTCGCCGGCCAGAACCGCAGGCTATTTGGCGACGCACGCTCTCCGAGGAGGAGTGGCGGCGTGCGGCCGATGCCTCGTTTTTGCGCGATGCGCGCAGCGAGGAGCGGGGTGAATGGCGATTGAAGCCAGAGATGGCAGACCGTTGGGCGGTTGCATATCGCTATGGCGAGATGTCGCTACGCATGCGGTTGGCTCTCACCTCGTTCAAACATGTCGGAATTTTTCCCGAACAGGCTGCAAATTGGAACTTTATTTACGATGCGGTACGTCATATGGACTCTCCCAAAGTGTTGAACCTCTTTGCATATACCGGAGGTGCTTCGTTAGCGGCTCGTGCCGGTGGAGCCGATGTGACACATGTCGATTCGGTGAAGCAGGTGGTGACGTGGTCGCGCGAAAATATGGAGTTGAGCGGCTTGGAGGGAATTCGCTGGATTGTTGAAGATGCTTTGCGTTTCGTGCAACGCGAGGTGCGACGCGGCAACCGCTATCAAGGGATCATTCTCGACCCTCCGGCCTATGGGCGCGGCGCGAATGGCGAAAAGTGGATTTTGGAGGATCATATCGGCGAGATGCTGGCTTGTTGTGCCGAATTACTCGCTCCGAAAAATGCTTTTTTGGTACTTAATCTCTACTCGATGGGACTATCGTCAACCTTGGCACGCACAGCGGTGCGGCAGGCATTTGGCATTCCGGCCGAGGAGCAGTGGGGTGAGTTGTGTTTCACCGATCGTGCCGGAAAAGTACTGCCTTTGGGAACTTATTACCGATTTAAAAGATAATCTATTATGCCGTTTTTAGTGATTTTATTCGGTCTTTTCGGCGGATGCCTATTGTCGGTGCTGGTCGGCTTGATTGGCAGCGGTCGGCACATCGGTTTTGGCTGGTCGTTTCTGATTAGTCTGATCTTTACTCCTTTGATCGGATTGATCGTCACCTTGTTGAGCGATCCGTTACCCGATTCGAACCGCCGTTGGGGGTGTCTTGGGGTATCGCTTGGAATGTTGGGGGTTGGCTGTCTGTTGATATTCTTGCTGTTGTGCTTGGGCGTTATCGCGGCGGCTGTCTAAAACAGATAGTATATCACCACTCCGGCTGCGGCCGAAAAAACAATCAATAGAATCGGATTGATCTTTTTGAGCGAGCCGATAAATACCCCTCCGAAGAGGAGCCAGCTCCATGCATCGATGAAATTACGGTCATCGGGAGCGTTGCTATGTGGAAAGATCAGCAGCAGGGCTGCCGCTGCGATCATCCCGATTACTACCGGACGCATTCCCTGCATTGCTCCTTCGACATAGCGATTGTTTTTGAGTTTGAGGAAAAATCGCGTGATGAGTAACATTAGCGTGAGAGCCGGAAGGCAGACCGCAAAGGTGGCAATGAGTGCTCCCAATACGCCGCACCAACTACCGCCTGCTTGTGCGCCGACCGTATAGCCGACATAGGTTGCCGAGTTGATGGCGATTGGCCCGGGGGTAATCTGCGACACGGCCACAATATCGGCAAATTCGGCATTGCTCATCCACGCATGTTGTACAACGACCTCATTTTGGATCAACGATAGCATCGCATATCCGCCGCCGAAACCGAAAAATCCGATTTTCAGATAGCTCACAAAGAGTTGCCAAAAGATCATGATCGTCTGCGTTTAGTGATGATGAGAGTCCATGCGATGCCGATGGCTGCTGCTGCAACGAGGATATAGATCGGTGACCATCCCAACCCCCAAATGGCCAGAGCGGTGGCGGCAATCACGAGGAAGAGAGCCCAATGCATTCCATTGGCCAGCGCGATTACCGGTACGATAATCAATGCAACGACCGCCGGACGCATGCCGCGGAACGCAGCCTCAACCACGGGGTTGTGCCGAATATCGGCAAAGAGCATGGCAACGATCAGAATGATGAAGAACGATGGTACGACTACTCCCAGAATGGCCGCGATGGCTCCCGTATAGCCGCGCATCTTGTAGCCGACAAAGACCGATGTGTTGAGCGAAATCGGCCCCGGGGCCGATTGAGCCACGGTCAAAAGGTCTAAAAATTCGCTATCGGCAATCCATCCTTTGCGTTCGACCACCTCGCGACGTATGAGCGGAATCATGGCATAGCCGCCTCCGAAGGTGAAAAGGCCGATTTTAAGGAAACTCCAAAACAACTCCGCCAATTTTTTCATCTACTCTCTTTTTTTATCACCTAAAAGCGTTCGCACGGCATCAATGAAGACCATTGGGTGGGTCGGTGCGCCCGGTAACCAGAGATCGGCTTGATGCATCGTGAGAAACGAACGGTCGATGGCACGACTTTCGGCAAAAAGTCCTCCTGAACAAGCCTCCGAACCACATACGATCAACACCTTGGGTTCGGCAACCGCTTCATAGCATATCTGCAACGGTTCTGCCATAGAAGTCGTGATCGGCCCTGAAACGACAACGCCCGATGCGTGACGTGGCGAGGCGGTAAATCCAACGCCAAAACGACCAAAGTCGAAGTTGACGTTGCCCGTAGCCCCCAGCTCCATCTCGATGGAGCCATCGCCCCCAGCGCACACTTCACGCAGTTGGAGTGATCGACGGAAATTTTTTCGGATTTCAGGTCGGATGGCTGCTGTGTCGAACGCCACGGTGCGATCTCCCGCGTGAACCACAAGACCTTCGCGCGATGTCGAACCGATGCGATAGTCGTTCGTGAAGCGAATCTGTTGCGGAGCTCGGCGTGCGCACTCACCGCAAAACAGACAGCGACCCAGATCGAGTGTAAAGGGGGCGACCGAGATGGCTCCGGTGGGACAGAGTGCCGCGGCAGCCTCCAAATCGGAGGTGTCGGTAGTTGATGTTAGTTCGGGTCGTCCGCGAAACTCCTCGGTGAGAGTCACGGCATCCAGATCGGGAATGTATTGCGAGCCGTGGCTGCGCAAAACTTTTATCTTGGGAAAAATCATCTTTAATTTCTCGTTGGTTTAACTTTCTTGTGCTTAAAGATCGTTCCCGCAGTAGGAGAGGTTGAAACTCTTGTTGCAGATCGGGAAGTCGGAGATGCCTTCACTGCGCACGGCCAATGCCAGTGCCAGCCAATTGTGCAGACTGGGATCTTTAATGCGGTAGGTGGCAATCTGACCCTCGGTGTCGGTAATCACCACGTGACAGGTTTCGCCGCGCCAGCCCTCAATCAGGCCGAAGGCCAGCGATGCAGGAGCCAATGGAGCCGCATAATCGGGAGCTGCGCAGGGCGACTCTCCGGCAGCATATTTCTCTTCGTAGATTTTCAGCAAACGGTCGATATATTCGGCTGATTGCAACACCTCGCGGCAGCGAATCGTCAGTCGAGCCATGACGTCACCCTGCACTTTGGTGAAGGGCTTGTGGTGAAGACGCATGGCGTAGCAGCCCCACGGATGTGTGGCGCGAAGATCGCGGGCAAGGCCGCTGGCACGGGCTGCTTGCCCGACTCCACCGATGCGCTGCATCTCTTCGCGCGGCACGATGCCACACTGTTCGAAACGAGCCAGTAGCGTAGGAGAAGATTTGATGTCGTGTCGTACTTCATCGTAACGGCGTGCGATTTCGGCCACATTTTGACGAATCATCGCCGCTTTTTCGGCCGTCAGCGGATGGTTTGTCCCATGGGGGCGGATCAACCCTTTGGCAAAACGGTTGCCGCACCACGCTTGTGTAGTGTTGATTGTCATTGTGCGCAGGGCTTCGCAGGCCACTTGCCCCAACTGATAGCCCACATCCATGCACAATGCTCCGGTGTCGGCGATCTGCATAGCCATACGTTCCAATTCGAGGGCGATGCAGCGTTCGCGCACCAATTCGGCCGGACGTTCGTGGCCGGTGAGCTTCTCTACCGCATCGGTAAAGGCCGAGGCGTGTGCCACGGCACTGTCGCCCGCAATGGATTCGGCCAAACAGCACTGTCGCAATCGGTTTTGTGTGGCAATAAAGGCCGCCTCAACACCGCGGTGTTGATAGCCCAATGCGATTTCAAGATGCAGCACTTGTTCTCCATTGCAGATAAAGCGGAAGGCCCCCGGCTCGATGATGCCGGCATGAATGGGGCCGACATTGACCTCGTGGAGTGTGGTCCCCTCCATGGCGTAGAATGGATAGTTGTCGATCGTGCTGTGTCGGTTACGGCGGTCGAAGGGAAAACGCAACGGTTTGTCCCACGGCATGTCGCTGAACCGGATGCCGTATCGCTCGGTGATATCGCGTTCGAAGGGGTGCACCTGCGGATGCCGAGCCGTCAGCGAGGGGAGTTCAGCCTCATCGTAATACTCCATTCGATGTGACGTGATGAGCACTTGTGCCGTCAGATCGTCAAGCAGCAGGCAGTAGAAATACATATATGTGCCCTGCGGCAGGGCGAAATAGAGGGCGATGTGGTAGCGCGAATCGGCAAGGCGAGCAGCCATGTCGTCGTAAAATTCGGCGTATTCGACCAACGGAATAGCATCGAGTCGAATCGCAGGGGCGGTATTATCTGTAATGTAATATTCCATGATGTCAGCAGATTGCGATTTCAGAAATCAAATGGTGGAGGATATCCGGTTGCCAAAGTCCCAGCACCATGGCGGTGATGAGCAACGAGAGAGCCGACCAAGAGAGCACCCGATCGGCTTTCGAGAGGTGCAGTTCGTCTTGATTGGGCTGGTAGCAGATGCGCAGCAGCCGCGAGCAGAACGAATAGATGACGATGCAGACCAGTAGCATGATGCCGCCAACCAACCACCAACGCCCCTCGGCAATGATCTGTTTGAGGATCATCAACTCCGATAAAAAGAGCGGTGAAGGTGGAAAGGCAACCAGCACCACCATGCCAACGAGCAGACCGATTGCTCCGACCCGATTGATGTGGATGTAATCCCCCAAGCGATTGATGCGATAGCCGTTGTAGACTTGTCGAACAACGGCCATTTGTAGAAAAAGGCTACTTTTAATAAAGGTGTGGCAGATGACGTGGAAAAGAGCAGCCCACACGCCGATGCCGCCGATACCCAACCCGATCGCCGCAATGCCCATATTCTCTACCGTGGAGTAGGAGAGGAACCGTTTGTAGTTGTTCGTGCGCCGCAGGAAGAGTGCACCGACTAACAGCGACAGCATTCCGACGATCACCAAAACAGCCCGAACCCATGGAAAGACATCGGTGGCGGCCAGCACCTTGTAAACACGGAAAATTGCCAGAAAACCCGCATTGACCAGCCCCGTAGAGATCAGGGCCGAGGCGGGAGAGGGCGCGGCAAAGTTGGCATCGACCCCTACTGTGTAGAGCGGGAACAGCTCCATTTTGCAGCTATACCCGCAGAGAATCAGCAAAAAGGCGATCTTTAAATAGAGCGGATTGGCGGTAGCGGCGGTGGCGGCCAAAGCCTCATAGCTCAGGGCTTCGGCTTGGGTTGCTCCGGCCAAGAGCAGGATACCCAAATAGGCCATTGCGATACCTGTGGAGCAGACGAAAAGATATTTCCATGCCGCTTCGAGCGTGTAGTCCGTATGGCGGTAGTAGATGATGCCGGCCGAACAGAGTGTGGTGGCTTCGAGAAAGATCCACGTTACGGTGATATTGTTGGCAAAATAGACCCCTGCAATGGCCAACGTCAGGAGCATAACCAGCCCGAAGTAGAGCCGGTAGGAGCGCAAACTGTTCTCGCGCAGGTAGTTTTTCGAGTGAACGAAGGCGAAGAGGGCGACAATAACCAGCAGGGTGTAAAACAAGACACCCAGCGCATCGAACGTGAAGACTCCGGCAAGGGTCTGCCCGTAGTAGCCTCCTGCAACGAGTTGGCTCAAAATGGCTGCCTGTACGCCGAAAAAGAGGATGCCGATCGTGAAGACCGTCTGTTTGCTGCGTGCCACGAAGGTGCCGGAGGCAATCAACAGCGAGAGGATGAATAGTATAATCAGAGTCATGCGTCAATCTTTTACGTGGGTGAGCGAATCGGCATCATCGGTGTGGAGTCGGTCGTCAATCTTAGTAAAGAAGACTCCGAGCATCAGCAGCGAGATCAGGATGTCGAGCAGAATAGCGATGTTGATAAGAAGTGGCATCTCGATACCAATGGCTGTCGAGAAGAGGAAAACGCCGTTTTCGATCGCCAGAAATCCAATCATGTGCGAGAAGATGCGTCGTCGCAGGACGATCAGAATCAGTCCGCTGAGTAGTGCATAAAGGGCGACTCCGAAGAAGACGGGGTCAACCGTTTGATCGGTGATGTAGTAGGAGATCGAGGCACTGACAACAAGCGAAATCAACGATAGAAACAGGGCTCCCGATTGGGAGGAGCCTGAACGGCGCACGTGGTTGATCTTTGTGCGGCGAATGACACCGAAGAGCAACGCTGGAACCAAAAGACCTTTGAAAAGAAGGGTCTCTATTGCGATAAAGGTCAACTCGGCCGGGTTGATTGCGTGCAGATGCAGCAAAGCGATGGCGAAGAGCAGCCACCCCTGCATCCCGATCAGCGAGGCGAAATTGCGGAAACGCTCGGTGATAGAGAGATATACGAGCGTCACTACGTAAAGAATCAGTAACGGTAGAATCATCGAACTTGGATGTTATGCAGCAACAGGTAGGCCGAGAAGAAGACCAACGCTGCCAACGCTGCTGTGGTTATGATAAAGGTAGTGTTGCGCACCAATTTGTTGCGCGCTTGTGTCGATTCGACGACTCCGACCGATAGCCCCGTCAGCGCGATGGCCAGCGGTGCGACGATCCACCAACGGGGATAGAGTGCCAGCGCAACGACATCGGCTGCCAATAACGAAAATGCGGCCGTTTTGATCCATCCGGCAATCTTAATCATCGCCATATCCACGCCGCAGTAGTCCAGACACATCACTTCGTGGATCATCGTCAATTCGAGATGTGTGCGTGGGTCATCGACCGGAACGCGGCCGCTCTCGGTGAAGATGATCTTCATCAGTGCATAGGCGGCCAACAACAGCAAAAGTCCCGATTGTAGGCCTATTGGAGTCTCTTGTGCAAATATTTGAGCAAAGGAGCTGTTGCCTGTGAGCAGGCAGAGTGTCGCGAAAAGTAACATCAACGCCGGTTCGACCAGTGCGCCGTAGAGTGCCTCTCGACTTGCACCCATCCCTTCGAATGCGCTGCCAGTATCCATTGCCGCCAGAATCAACGCAGCGCGACCGATTGCCAACAGGTAGGCAAAGGCGACCAAATCTCCCTTGAACGAGAGTACCGGTTCGAGATTACCTACCGGAATAAAGAGCGAGGCAACGATTGCGGCTCCCAGATAGAATGAGGGGGTAATCCGAAAGAGGGCAGTGGTTGTCGATGAGTAGACAGCTCCCTTTCGCAGATCAAGACGTACATCGTAGAGATGTTGAAAAAAACGGATGCCACGTCGTCCGGCCAAACGGGCTCGTGTGCGGTTGATGACGCCCGGAATTGCCAGAGCCACCACCCCAAGCAGAAGTGTATTGAGAAGTGCCATTATCCGATCAAATTAAAGACTGAGAGTAGGAAGATAAGAGCCAGAAAGGCAAGTGCAAAGAGGAGGTAATGGTTTATTTTACCTGTTCGAAGCCGCATAACACGCTGGTTGATCATGCGTAGCAGCTCGACCCACCATGCGGCGAAGAGCTTGCCGATGTGGTCGCGGTGTCCGATCTCAAAACGGTGTGTCGAGGGAAATATTTCGCTTTTACCCACCGGAGCCCCCTCACCGCTGTTCTGGGTAAGTGGGGTGGCGATGGATTGAAGTCCTTCGGAGAACGATTCGCCGGTGTACTGCATCCGCACGTTGGGAGCCGTAAAGCCGCAACCCCATGTAGGGCCTGTGGTGAGGGTGCGTTTGCGAAGTGTGCGATGACGCAGCCAAGCCAATCCGCCGACAACGGCAATCAGCAGCCATGCCGTGCGCCCTGCTGCGGTCAATGTGGGCGATAGCAACCAATCGGCTGCATCGGTTGGCGTGCGCAGGAAGAATGTTGAGGCATGTGTTGCGATGCCGACAGCCGTGGTGGGAAACAACCCAACGAAGAGGATTCCGGCCAATGGAATTGCCATGGCAACAATGCGGAAATTATCGACCTCGGAGGCCTCAACCACGCAATGCGTGCGTGGCGAACCGAGGAAGAGCGTGCCGTATAGCTTGGTGAATGCCAATACAACCACGCCTCCGATCAGAGCCAAGGCAGCCAGCCCGGCAGCCGATGTCAGCGCATCGCTACCCGAAGCCACGCCATCGAGCATACCTGTGTAGATGAGTAGTTCGGAGATGAATCCGTTAAGGGGCGGTAAGGCGCAAATCGCCGCCGTACCCACCAGAAAGAGAAGAGCCGTGATTGGCATCTGTTTGGCAACGCCGCCCAAGGAGTCGAGGGAGGTGGTGTGTGTCTGTGATAGAATATTTCCGGCTCCGAAGAAGAGCACGCTTTTGAAAAAGGAGTGGTTGACCGTGTGCATCAATGCTCCACAGATGCCGCAAAGAGCCACGAACGTATTTCCCGAACTCTTGCCCAGCGCGGCGATGCCGATGCCGATCAGAATGACTCCGACATTCTCGATTGAGGAGTAGGCGAGCAGTCGTTTGACATCGTTCTGTATGGCAGCCAGCAGCACGCCCCACACTCCGGTGATGATCCCCGCGGTTAGCAGAATCAGCCCTGCGGTGTAGAGAATCGGGAGTTTGTCGAGCGCGGCCGTGATACGCAGAATTCCGTAAACCCCCGTCTTAATCATCACGCCCGACATCAATGCCGATACGTGGGACGGGGCAGCCGGGTGTGCTTCCGGCAGCCAGACGTGCATCGGAAACAAACCTGCCTTCATGCCGAAGCCCAACAAAAAGACCAAAAAGAGCGGAAGGGCGGTGTGTGTTTGGAAATAGGAGCCTAATGCACTGAATGTAGCTGTACCGCAAGCGGCATCAAGCCGCACGAAGCCGATGATGAGCAGCACGAATCCGATGTGCATCATGATCAAATAGGACAACGCAGCGCGGCGCACCTCACGTCGTTCGGCCTCGAAGAGGATGAGGATGAACGATGCGACGGTCATCAACTCCCAAAAGAATAGAAACGAGTAACCACCGTCGGAACAGACAACCCCCAGCATGGCATAGCACATCACCACGAGTGCCGTGTAGTGAAGTGAAATATGAGCCGGCGATTTTTGAGATAGATAATGCGCCAGATAGCCGCGCGAATAGAGTATGGCCGCGATGGAGCCGATGGCGATCACTCCGGCGAAGAGGGCTGACAGAGGATCCATCGAACCGCTGTCGCCTCCAAAGAGGGCTCCGGGTTGTGACCATAACAGCCGATTGCCGCCCTCGGCGAGAACGTTTCCTGCCAGCGCGATGATCGGAATCATGCCCGAAAGCACCAACACGAATGCAGTCCAGACCTTGGCGCGCAACGGAGTCAAAAAGATAGCCGTAGCGATCAGTGTCAGCGCAAGCAAAAGGTAGAGAAAAAACATGCTTTATTTGTCATTAAAAATTTAAAATCAGTAGCCACAACATCATCTTCCAACCATGACCACGGCTACAAGCGCAGCTGTTTCTGTGCGCAGTCGTTGTGTGCCGAGTGAGATCTCTTCGAAGCCGTTTTTAAGTGCAAGGGCAATCTCGTCGGGGGCAAAATCTCCTTCGGGCCCTATCAGGATCAACACCGATTCGCCTTTATGCAGCAAATCGGGCAGATACCTCTTGCCGGCTGCTGATTGCGGAGGGTCGCAATGGGCGATAAACTTACGCCCCTCAAACGGATTCTCGATCACCTTACGCAAGGGTGTAAGCGGTTCCAGAACAGGCCGGTAGGCTTTGAGCGACTGTTTCATGGCCGCCGTAATGACTTTTTCGCCGCGTTCGGGTTTGAAGACCCGCCGTTCGCTATGGGCACTTTCGATCGGGATGATCCGGCTGATGCCAACCTCGGTTGCCTTCTCCAAAAACCACTCGAAACGATCGCTGTTTTTGGTGGGGGCAACGGCCATTGTCAGTGAGTAGCCCAACGGTTCGAACTCATCGAACCGTTCGATGACGCGCACGCTGCAATGGCGTGGGTGGTCATCGGTGATTTCACAGCGGTAGAGTGTGCCTCGTCCATCGGTCAAATGCAGGGTGTCGCCGCATGTGAGCCGCAGGACACGCACACAATGTTTCGACTCCTCCTCTCCCAAGGTGTAGTCGGGTGGTGTGAGATCCGGTGCGTAAAAAAGTTGCATAAAAGGTATAATTTACTAACTTTGCAGCAGGTTGCGGTTTTGCGTCTACCGCTTCCGAGATTGCAAAGTTACATAAAAATATTAATATTAAGCATGAAACGCATTATCGGTTTGTCAACGATTCTCTCGCTTATGGTTCTTGTTGTTGCGTGCAACTCTTCGAAGAGTGCTCAGGAAAATCCTTTCTTTACGGAGTGGTCAACTCCTTATGGTGTACCGCCATTCGACCAAATCCTTCCCGACCATTTTCAACCGGCTGTCGAGCGCGGTATGTCACTGCACGAGGCCGAGATTGCTGCTATTACGGCTTCGAAGGAGACCCCCTCGTTCGAGAATACGATTTTGGCCTATGACCAATCGGGGGCGATGCTCTCACAGACAGCGTTGGTGTTCAGTATGCTGTGCAGTGCCGAGACCAACGATCAGATGCAGGCATTGCAGGAGAAACTCATTCCGCAGTTGGCGGTGCATAGCGATCAAATTCTGCTCGATGAGAAACTGTTTGCACGGATTAAAGCCGTCTACGATCAGCGCGAATCACTGGGGCTTGATGTCGATCAGTTGCGCTTGACGGAGAAGATCTATAAGGATTTTGTTCGTGCCGGTGCGCTGCTCACTGCTGAGCAAAAAGCGAGATTGAAGGCGATCAACGAGGAGTTGTCGCTGGCCGAAGTGAAATTCGGCGCGAATATTCTGGCCGAAAATAACGCCTTCGTACTCGAATTGACCTCCGATCAGTTGGATGGTCTTCCGGCCGGAGTGCGCGATCAGGCGCAGGAAAAGGCGCAATCGATGGGTAAGGGAACCAATAAATATATTTTCACCCTCCATACGCCCAGCCGAGTTCCGTTTCTGACCTACTCTTCGCAGCGTGATCTGCGTGAAAAACTCTATAAAGCCTATCTTCACCGTGGTGCTAATGGCGATGCTAATGATAACAGGCAGTTAATCAATGATTTTGTTCGGCTCCGTACCGAAAAGGCGCATCTGTTGGGATTTCCCTCTTATGCCGATTATGTCGTGTCGAATCAGATGGCCAAAACGCCGGCAGCGGTCTACGGTCTGCTCGATGAGATCTGGACTCCGGCGTTGGGGCGAGCCAAAGGAGAGTTGGCCGAGATGGATTCGCTCTTCAAACAGGATCAACCCAACGGTGAATTCGCATCGTGGGATTGGTGGTATTATGCCGAGAAGGTACGCAAACAGAAATACGCGCTCGATGAGGAGATGTTGCGTCCCTACTTCTCGCTGGATAATGTGCAGAGTGGTATCTTTTTCCTCGCAAACCGTCTTTATGGGTTGACGTTCCGCCCGATAACCGTGCCCGTTTATCACCCCGATGTGTCGGCATATGAGGTGCTTGATGCTGACGGATCGCATCTGGGGGTGCTCTACTTCGACTACTTTCCGCGTGATGGTAAGAGTCAAGGTGCATGGTGCGGTAACTATGTAGAGCAGGTTTACAAGGAGGGCAAGCGCGTGGCTCCCGTGGTTTCGATTGTCGCTAACTTCACCCGTCCGACCCAAAACGCGCCGGCATTGCTCACCTTGGACGAAACCGAAACACTGTTCCATGAATTCGGTCATGCACTGCACTTTCTCTTCCATGATGTCAAGTACCGCGGCTTAACCGAGGTGGAAGGCGATTTTGTCGAACTGCCTTCGCAGATCATGGAGAATTGGGCTTTCGAACCTGAAATGCTCAAACAATATGCCGTGCATTTCCGCTCTAATGAGGTTATGCCGACTTATCTGGTTGAAAAACTGCGCAATAGTGACCTTTTTAATCAAGGTTTTATGACGACCGAATTGATTGCTGCCGCACTCTCCGATCTGGATATTCACTCGATTACCGAATATAAGCAGTTCGATCCGTTGGCTTTTGAGCACAATGCCCTCAATGAACGCCGTGGGCTGATTCCGCAGATTGAACCGCGTTATCATTACACCTATTTCGGCCATATTTTCGATGGCGGTTATTCGGCCGGATACTACTTCTACACGTGGGCCGAGGTGCTTGATAAGGACGCTTTTGAGGCTTTCAAGGAGAGTGGTGACCTCTTCAACCGCAAGATCGCCGATGCTTTCCGTCGCAAGATTCTTGCGCGCGGCGGCTCAGCCGATGGTATGACGATGTATCGCGATTTCCGTGGCGCAGACCCCGACAAGCAAGCAATGCTGCTGGGCCGCGGTTTGATTGAAAAACCTGCGCCGGTCGAGGATGAACAATCGCAAATTATTCAGCAACAATAAAATATAGATAGATGAAAAAAGTACTTTTGATGATGACTCTTTCCGCCATGGCGGCAGGTTGTGCCGACAACTCGATTCCAAAGGCGCAACTGCCTGAATTGGATTTAACCAATCCGCTGCTCTCCGAGTGGCAAACTCCCCACCAAACACCTCCGTTCGATAGCATCCAGTTGGCCGATTATGAGCCGGCGTTCGAAGCGGCTATCGCCTGCTCGCGTGCCGAGGTTGATGCTATTGTCAAGAACCCCAAGAAACCTACCTTCGGGAATACGATTGTGGCGTTGGAGCGTCAAGGTGCGTTGCTGAATCGTATATCGGGTCTGTTTTTCAATATGTTGGGTGCAAATACCTCGGATGAGATGCAGGCTGTGGCTATGCGTGTGCAACCCAAGTTGACCGAACTGTCGAACGATGTGGCTCTGAATCCCGAACTTTTTGCCCGTGTGAAGGCCGTTTACGAACATCCCGGGCGGCTGAAAAAAGAGGATAAGAAGTTGTTGGAGGATACCTATAAGAGTTTTGCACGCAACGGTGCGGCTCTCTCCGATGCCGACAAGGAGCTTTACCGCCAATATACCTCCGAACTCTCGGCATTGACACTCCAATTCGGCCAGAATACGCTGGCGGCAACCAATGCGTTTTCGATCAACCTGACCGATCCGAAGGTGGTGGCAGAATTGCCCGAATTTGTGCGTGACGGAATGGCTGCCGAGGCCAAAAACCGCGGTGAAAAGGGGTGGACGTTGACGTTGCAGGCTCCAAGCTACGTTCCCTTTATGACCTACTCATCCAACCGTAAGATCAAAGAGCAGCTTTGGCGAGCCTACAACTCGCGCGCATTCGGCGGCAAGTTCGACAATGCCGAGCATGTGAAGAAGATTGCCAACACCCGTTTGAAGATTGCCAATCTGCTGGGTTATAAGTGCTATGCCGATTATGTGCTCGAAGAGCGTATGGCCGAGAATACCCAAACGGTGCAGGCTTTTCTCAAAGAGTTGTTAGACGCTACGAAATCTTATGCCGATGCCGACTATAAAACCGTTAGCAACTATGCCGACTCACTCGGATTTGAGGGAGAGTTGATGCCGTGGGATTGGGGCTATTACAACGAAAAGTATAAAAACGAAAAGTACGCATTGAGCGATGAGGTGGTAAAGCCCTACCTTAAACTCGAAAACGTCAAGGCGGGTGTTTTCCTGCTTGCGCACAAACTTTACGGACTTAATTTTACGGAAAATCCAGCAGTCGCAGTCTATAATCCCGATGTAACGGCTTACGATGTGACCGATGATAAGGGACGATTTATGGCGGTACTCTACCTCGACTTCTTTCCGCGTGCCTCGAAACGAGCCGGAGCTTGGATGACCGAATTCCGGGGTACAAAGATTGTTGACGGTGTCGAGAGTCGTCCGCTGGTGTCACTGGTGATGAACTTCACCAAACCGACCGAATCAACCCCCTCGCTACTCACTTTCGATGAGTTTGAAACGTTCCTCCATGAGTTTGGCCATGCGTTACACGGTATGCTCGGCGAAGGAAAATACGAATCGCAGACTGGGACCAACGTCTACCGCGATTTTGTGGAACTCCCCTCTCAAATTATGGAAAATTGGGCGACTGAAAAGGAGTTTCTCGATCTCTGGGCGGTTCATTATCAGACCGGAGAGAAGATTCCGGCAGAAATTGTTGATCGGATTGTGGCGGCACAGAACTATCTGGCTGCCTATGCGAATGTGCGGCAGTTGTCGTTTGGCATCACCGATATGGCTTGGCATACATTAACCGAGCCGTTCGAGGGAGATGTTGAGGCGTTTGAGGTGGCTTCGATGGCTCCAACTCAGGTGCTGCCTGTCGTTTCGGGAACTGCTCTTGCACCTTCGTTCGGTCACATTTTTTCGGGCGGTTATGCGGCCGGATATTATGGATATAAGTGGGCCGAGGTGCTTGAAGCTGATGCCTATTCGCTCTTTAAAGAGAAGGGTATTTTCAATGCCGAAGTGGCGGGTGCTTTTCGCGAAAATATCTTGTCGAAAGGGGGAACGGAACATCCTATGAAACTTTATGAGCGTTTTCGAGGCCACAAACCTGAGACCAAAGCGTTGATTGATAAGATGGGTCTGAAATGATTATTTATTAAATAAAATATTGTATTTGTAGCGAAGTGAATCATAACTCACTTCGCTATTTTTCATTATTTCAGCGAGAAATGGGCTTTTTTGATTTAAATTTTATATATTTGATGGCTTAAAGCATAAAAATGTGATGATATGCTGGATAAATTAAATGCAGCTTTGATCGAAACCATCCATTCGCATACGCCACGGCTCTCTAATCCGGCCGCACTCCTGATGGATATACTGCACATTGGCCGTGAGGCTGCTTATCGGCGGTTGCGGGGAGAGGTTCTTTTTACGTTTGAAGAGGCCGCGATGATTGGCGAAAAATTGCATTTTTCGCTTGATCAGTTGATGTGTTCGCCGGCGAACGGACATGTGCATTTTAAATTATTGTTTGAAAATTTTCAGTCGCCGCTCGAAGCTTATCAACAAATGTTGGAACACGATGCGATATTGGTCGAAGAGCAGATCGGCGATCCGACTCTTTTCTACTCGGCTGCCGGAAATTCAATCCCTCCGGAAGCCTATCTGAAATTTCCGTTGTTGGCTGATTTTAAACTATTTAAATGGCTTTATCAACACGATCTCTGCACGCCTGATCAACGCTCGTTCGAGAAATTTGTTGTTCCCCAATCGTTGCACGACACCTATCGTCATTTTGTAACGGTCATGCAGACTATTCCTGTGACGCACTATGTGTTCGACAACGTTATCTTTATGCAATGGATCAACGCAATTCGCGCCTTTCGCGATATGTATTTGGTATCGAAAGAGCAGGTGGCGGCTTTGCGCGATGAGTTGTCGCTGATGATTGCGGATATGGACGAGGTAATGACAACCGGAACCTATCACAACGGGAATATTATTCATATTTATCTCTCTGATATTGATTTGGTGCAGTCGTGTTGCTACCTCTCCGGTCGCACCTCTACGGCCACGCGAATCGGCCTTTTCTCACTCAATGCGCTGCGTACGACCGATGCCATGATGTGCGATTATGTGATGCGCTGGATTCAGACGCAGGGGCGTTTCGCTACCATGGTGTCGAGGAGCGGCGAACTGCAACGTATCAACTACCTAAAACGTCAGCGTGAGGCTCTCTCGTTGCTGGACGCATAACCGAACTATTTTGCTTAGAGGTTGTCGAGTGATTTGTGTCTGTTTGGAAGGAGGCCGTTGGTTATAAATGAAGGGATGTAGATTGCTCTACCTCCCTTCTCTTTTGACGGATTAAATGGACGAGATCTCTCCCGTGTGTTAAATTCTGATGCGTCATCTCAGAATGATCCGTTCAAATTTGATTGCGTCACAACAGCCATCTTGAATTCTTCATAAGCCTCTCGGCTATTACAAACATACACCATTTTAAGTTGTTCAGCAAGGCTGTAAACGGGAAAATATAAAATATTTTCGTTCTTTTTTCGGCGCACAATCGGTGTTTACACTGCTGTTGTCTTCTTTTCGTGTCTTATTCATTGGTTTGTTTCGATTATCGAAACAGCAATTTGCTTCTATTTTATTTTCGCGATGGCCCGTGGAGTTGCCGAACCGAGTTGCGAACAATGATTTGTGGAGGCAATAGAATTTGCGATCCGGAGGACTCCTTATTGCGAAGGGATTGCAAAAGAATCTTTACGGCAATGATTCCGATCTCTTCGATGGGCTGGTTGCCAATTTTTTAAAGTTCTGCTCCTTTTGCGAGAGGTGTGACTTTTTCGTGGTTAAAAAACAAAAAACATGCAATCTATCGAATCGCATGTTTTCGTGTGAATTGTGTTGAGCTACCAGGACTCGAACCTGGAATGACAGGACCAGAATCTGTTGTGTT
>CAYOKU010000008.1:0-39939 GCA_964404645.1 uncultured Alistipes sp. | reverse complement strand
GGCGAGGCGAAGAGAACCTCCTTGTTTTTTGCAAAATCATCGCCTACATAGAAATCGAAATTACGACCGATGAGTAGTTCCGAATCGGCACTCTGTTGCCCCCATACAGCGAAAGAGCTGCATCCGACCAACATATATTCCTGCATGGCGTGGCCGATGTCGTGTGCCGCGTGGTAGTTGAGTTGCCGCTCGTAGGGAGTGCCGAAAAGGTCGTAATCGTGGCTGCAAGAGTGTGCAATGGCATAGATCTCGGTGCGGTACTCCTCCGGAATGTAGGAGGCGATGTTGCGGTTGAAGATCACGATCAGTGTGTGCAGAAATTTCAGATAACGCTCCGAAGGGATGAAACGGCGAATCTGCTCGACAAAAACCTGCTCCTGATAGTAGAGCAGATCACGACTCATTACACCCAGACAGGCTCCTCTATGCTCCGGTGAACCGGCAATCTTAGCCTCCCATAAACCGTATTGATTGCGTAATAACGAGTTGTCGCGACAGATCCGTAGCGAATCGGTCGATGTGGTCAGCGGATAATCGTCCAAATTGATGATCACATCGGGTTGACGCATGTCGGCTTTGGCATAGAGCCAAGCACCGTAGCCAACAACGCCCGCCACGCCGACCAATATGGCAGCCAAGAGTGCCAGTAGCGATAATCCGCCTATTCTTAGAATTTTATGCATTTCCGATCTTTTTAGCTAAATAGTCGACTCCCAACAACTCGCTGCATGTTACGGCAGCCGATACCGAGACTCCCAGACAGCCGTGTACGTTGAGATTTTGTCCTGTGATAAAGAGATTCCCGATTTTGGTACGTGCCGGTAGATGCGACACGATCGGGTTGTGATAATCCTTGATGATACCGTATGCCGAACCGTCCGGTGTAGAGGTATAGTCCCGATAGGTGAGCGGTGAGGCGGTGTGTACGGCAGCAATACACGGTGCAAGCTGGGGAAAGAATCGGCTGACGAAGTCGATCATTGTATTGGCATATCGGCTTTTGTAGGCCTTGTAGCTCTCTCCACGGCGACCGGTTGTGGTATCAGTCCACATCTCGGTTTGGCTCTTCGGCATCGGGGTCAATAGCGTGATAACCTCTGTGTATTCGTTGTGCGCATTCGGTTGTTGGCACATCAGCACCGAGGGGATGTTGCACCCTTTGTAATCGGCCTCGGTAGCCCAAACATTGGGCGAATTGTAGAGGTAGTAGTTGCGATTGGTATAGCGGAATGTGCCGGGTTTCATCATCAGGTAGGTCGTGAAGAGCCCGTAGGAGTTCTCCAACGAGAGAACACGCGAGAAGAATGCCTTTTTGATGACGGTGTTGTTTTCCAATAGCGAAAGTGTCTGCGCCGGATGAATGGCCGATATGATCTGTTTAGCTTCGATTCGCTCCTCTCCGTTGATTTCGAGGTAGGTTACCTTTCCGCCTTCCAGATGCAGGCGTGTGACCCGTGATGCGGTGTATAGTTCGCCGCCGTGACTGCGAATCACCTCCGCAAGAGCATCGGCCACCTGCTGTGTGCCGCCGACAAAACTATATGCCCCTTCGATGTTCGAGTGGTTGATCATCGCATGTTCGTAGACCGACGATTTATCGCGGTTACCGCCATAGAGGGTGATGCTGCCGGCCAATACCTGTCGCAGACGCGGATCTGTAACGCATTGCGCGATCCGTTCGCTGATGGATTCGTCCATATACTCCATTCCGCCGGCCGAGATGTGTCCCTGCCGCAATATTTCGGGAGAGATCAAACCGCCGACACGCTTCAACAACGAGCAGTAGGCCTCTATTCCGGCGCGTTCGTGTGGAAAATCGCTCGACAGAGTCTCGATAAAACGCGCATAGCCTGTGGCGTGGTAATACTCTTTGCCGTCGCCGAAGTTGATTACGTCGAATGCTTGTTCATCGAGTTTGCGCAGTTGCAAACGGTCTGTGATGCCAAAGTAGTTGAAATATTGGCGAGTGATCTGCCCCTCGGACAAGCTGCCGACATAATGGATCCCTGTGTCGAGCAGATAACCATTGCGACGGAATGATTGGAAACAGCCGCCCAATTGGGTGTGTTGTTCGAGGATACAAACCTGCATCCCCTCGCGGCTCAAAATTGCACCGCACGCCAGACCTCCCAGTCCGCTGCCGATGATGACAACATCGTATTTTCTCATGACCGGCCTCCTTTGGTGAATTGATAGATGGTTTCCGAGGTGGAGTTGTCGCACGCCTTAATCCGTAACTCCAAATCGTGTTGTGCCGCGAATCGCGACATCCAAGCCCGATCCACAAACTGCAACGGCTCCTCTTTTCGATTGAATCCCAGCACTTTGGTTGACCACCATTCGGTTCTTTCGATCGAACGATGACGGTTGCCGCGCGAGGAGTCGCCATCGCGAACGATAATCATTCCGTTGTCGTTGAGTTGTCGAAGGCATCGCTCCAAAATTGCGTGTTGTGTCGCCTCGCCGACATAGTGTAGACTGTCATTGAAGAGGAAGACATCCGATTGTGGCAGTTCGCAGATGCGCATGTCGGCGCATGCAAAGCGAATATGGTCGCTGCGTAGAAAACTATGCTCTGCCAAGGCGATCTTTTCGGAGTCGTAGTCTAACCCCATGATACGGCGATCGGGCGACAAAAGCCCCAGCATGAAACTAAGTTGACCGTAGCCGCATCCGACATCGGTCACCGTGGCGTTGCGCGGAACAAGCCGATCCCAGAGGTCGTAGTAACCATCCAATCGGAATTTGATGCGCATATACCACTCCAAAACAGGTCCTTTGTAGAGATAACTTTTGAGCAGGGCATCACGAAAATAGGGGTTGGTTGTCCGTCCGTACTCCTCGTTCAGTAGTCGATATTGCTCCTCGAACCAACGGCGGAAATTTTTGGCTTGCTGTTGGTAGGTTGTTCCCAATGACGGGTCGTTGTAGGTAAATCGTTGTAATGTTTTGGTTACAACATACCCGTTCTTGATGTAAAACTCCTGCCGTTTAGATGAAATCTGTCCGGCTCCGTAGATGACGATCGGCAACAAGTCGAGTCGGAGCAGCTGTGCCAGATAGAAGGCTCCTTTGTGAAAACGCGTGATCGAACAGTCGGCCGAACGGGTTCCCTCCGGAAAGACAACGACTGAATAACCCTCGTTGATCCGTTCTTGCAATCGTGCGGCAAGTTGTTCGTAACCATCGGCCGAGTGGTAAAAGTCGGCATACCGGACAATACGACCGAAGACGGGCGAGTTCCAAACCCAACTGTTGGTGACCATGACCAGACGCGGTGTGGTCGAAAGCAGCAGCAGGATGTCGATGAACGATTGGTGGTTGGCGATGATAACGGCCGGTTTGCGATTCTCCTCGCCGTAGGGGTTCAGGCGCACGGTGCGCACGGTGAACATTGTGCGCATAAAAACCCGTGTAATGATGTAGACCAACTTGTGGAACGATGCTTTTTTGCGCGTGCTCCGGATCGGCAAGAGCCATAGAATCACCATGTATATCTGTGCAAGCAGACACCCCAACAGAAAATATACAAAGGCATAGACCGTGTTCAGAATGCTGGTTAGCGTATAGGGAAAACCTCCGCGTGCGGTCTGTGTTGTGACCATCAATCGGAACAGAAAGGGCTGCAAAGTATAGGAGACAAGAACCACAACTCCGATGCCGAGCATCGAGATCAACGCAATGGAGCGTAGCGCTGGATGTTGGGCAAAGATCAGAACCCCCATGCCGACAACCGTTGTAAAGGCCGAGAAGAAGATTGCGGTTTTGTGTGCTTGCAGAATCTTCTGTCCGTTTTTGTACTCTTGCATCAGCCCGTCCATGATGAAGATACTGAAATCATCGCCGATGCCAAAAATAAAGGTGGCCAGAATGATGTTCACGATATTGAACTTGACGTCCAGCATGGCCATGAATCCCAAGATGATGACCCAACTGATGCACATCGGTAGAAAGGTCATCAGAGTCAGCTCGATACGACCGTAGGAGATAAAGAGGGCTACGAAGACAATCAGCGATGAGATCAGTAGAATGTAGTTGAAGTCGTTGCTGGCATGGGCTACCATTTTCGAGGAGAAGTAGGCGCGATCCAGTACCGTTACATCTCCCGACTGCTCGATTTGGTCGTAAACCTGTTCTTTGGCTGTCGACTCTATTGTGATGCGGCTGATTAATGCCGATGCGGCTTTTTCGGTCGAAATCCAGTCCGAAAGTACCGGAACCCCTTTTAACTCATCGGTAGAATAGCTGCATATGCCAAACTCACGTCCGAGCAGCTCCTCGAATTGCGAAAATGCGCCGTTGCGGAATCCGCGTTGCGTGGCTGCCTTATTGAGCGTGCGAAGCAGGTCGCTGCGGCGTGATTCCCAGAATTGATTCCATCGCTCAATGCGTTGTTGTTGTACCGTCGGAGAAACGATAAAATCACTTACCGATACATATCCCGTAATCGTCCCCTCCTGCTGCAACCCTGTGCAGAGCCTATCCAACCGATCGTAGGCATCTGCGGTTTTGTTCAGGTCATCCGATGTGGTAATCAGATAGATCTGGTTATTTTGCTCTCCTAATATCCCCTGAATGCGCTCTTCGGCGGCGGTGACATGTGCCGGCATATAGTTCAAATTCGACATGTCGCTGTCGAACTGTACATTGCGATAGAAAAACAGACATACCAATGTTGTGATGAAGATACCGCCGACCACCCATCGGTTTTTCTCGTATGCGTAGCCGTTGAGGCGATCGATCCAGCGTAGCAGGCGGCTGGTGGTCGCTCCATCGACTCCTTTGATAAAGTGGGGGAGGAAGATCAGACAAAAGAGGGTAGTTCCGATCAGCGTCAACGCCGAAAAAAGCCCCATATCCTGCAACAGGGCCGAGTGGGTAAAGAGCAATGCACCGAAGGCTCCGATCGTTGTCAAACAACCGATCGTCAACGGATAGGCCAGATCGCGAATAATCTGTCGCGGATCATGGGTGTGGTTGCTGTGGGATATGACGTGAATCGAGTAACTGAGCGCAATGCCCAGTACGATCGCTCCGGCTCCGATCGCAATGGAGGAGATTGTCCCCTGCACGAACCAGATGACGGCCAGTGCGAACAGAGCCCCGAATAGCGGTGGTGAAACGATGAGCGGAATAGCCCATCGGTTTTTAAATGAGCAGAGGATCACCGCAACGATTAGTAAAAGGGCGATCGTCAACGTCAACGCCGTGTCTTGTTTGATCTGCCGGGCATTGTAGACCGCAACGATCGGGCCGCCGATACAATCAATCGTCACTTTTTCGTCGATCTCGACCTGCCTTGCGGCCGTTTCCAACCGCTCGACCAGCTCTTCGTTCGCTCCCGTATTGCCCATTCCGAAGGCCGGATCGACAAACAGAAACAGGCTCTTTCGGTCGGCTGTGAAGAGGTGTCCGGCATACATTTCGTATGCGTATCCCGTGTTGAATCGCTCGAACCGTTTCATCAGGTGTGAGCCGATGCCAAGTGGGTCGCGCGTTACAACCTCGCCCACAGCCAATCCGCTGGCCGAAGTCAGCAGCTTGTAGGTGTGATCTACTGCACGGACGATCCCCTCGGTCGTAAGCAACGAGTCGAATCGCCGATAATCGGTATCGTCCAGAAAAATGGGTAGGTGGTCGTAGATAAAATCGACACTTCGGCCGATCAGCGATGCCTCCGATCCGTCTGTTATCGAGAGCAACAGCCCGCTGTCGATGAGCGGTTGAAGTTGTTCGCTCAATTGTGCCGCGGCTTCTATCGAGGTGTCGGGGTTTTCGTGTGAGATCGTGATGATGATCCGATCCTTGATCTTCAAATGCTCGAACAGCGCGTTTCGGTCGCTTTTTTGGCCGTCATCGAAAAAACTCGATATGTTTTCGTTGAATCCAACTTTGCTTGCGAAGAGTACCGATAAGGTGACCGAAACGATCAACGTTAAGTAAAATAACAGTTTGTGTCGTTCAAACCAATCGTATATATGGACAAAAAAACTACTCATGATGTGCCTCCCGTTTACAGATTGTCAGCATAAGCCAACTCCCAACGAAGACAACAATACCTGCCGCTATCGCCAGAGCGACGCTACCGACTGCATATTGCAGCAGACTCTCTGCGATCCGCTCGAATGAGATATCGTGGAGCGTGAGTCTGAATTTTACGCCGCAGATCTCTGCGCCTAACAGCATGCTGGCATAGAGAATCAGCGGAATCATCGGAGGAATGCTGATATTCGAAAAGACAATGGCAACCACCTTGTTCAATCGCATCAGATGTGCCGTAATGCCGGCAAAGATCATTTGGTAGCCCCATAGCGGAATAATACCGCAGAAGATTCCCCAACCCATTGCCGCGGCCATGCGGACGTTGCTTTCGGAGGTATGGAAGATCTGGGTGCGGAAAAACGTGCGGATGTTCTCCCACGTTAACAAGCGGACAAACCGCCACGGATAGTAGAAGAGCAGGGCATAGCTAACAAGTACGGTATTGAGCAGGCTGATGCGCGTGAAGTCTTGCAGCGGCCGGAAGTGCGACACTCGCTCTTCGGCCGGCGGATAATAGACTCGGATTGGCACATTTTCAACCGCTATGCCGCGCCATGCTGCGCGTACAATGATCTCTACTTCAAACTCATAGCGACTGGTGATGAACCCGATCTTACGCAGCCGCTGCAACGGATAGAGCCGATAGCCCGATTGTGTGTCGGTGAGTGTGTGACCGGTCTCTACCCGATACCAAAAATTCGAAAAACGGTTGGCGAACGTGTTTTTCGATGGCATATTGTCGGCCGCCAGATTGCGTGCGCCGATCAATAGGGTGTCTGGCGCCTGTTTAATTCGGTCGATAAAACGCGGAATATCGTCTGCGTAGTGCTGGCCATCGGCATCAATGGTCAGGGCATAGCGAAATCCCGCCTCATCGGCAGCCTTCAACCCGCATTTGAGTGCATATCCTTTGCCTCTGTTCTGTTCGTAACCGATAACCCGAATGTCGGAGCGTGCAGCCAGTAATTGCGCAGTAGCATCGGTTGATCCATCGTTGACTACCAATACTTGGTCGGCATAGCGTTGTACATCTGCAATCACCTGTTCGAGTGTCCCCGCATTGTTGTAGGTCGGGATGATTACGATGCACTTTAACGCGCGAAGGCGTTCTCTGTATTCCGGCGTGGCTGCTATCATGATACCTTGCTTTGCAACGTGGCTTTTAGTTTCAATACGCATTGACCTTCGCGTTCGGCGGTACAGCGGAGCCCACCATCGCTATTTAATTCGGCTACGATGACCAGTCGCAACCCTTCGCAGGGGAGTAACGCCGCGATGAACTTACACTCTTTGATCCGGCCAAAGGAGGTCGCTGTACCGGTGGCTGCCGTGAGGCATTCGCGAATGATTGTCAATGTACAGACCCCCGGCACAACCGCCTGTGCCGGAAAATGGCCGGCATAAATGGGGTGCTCGGCTGCCAACAACACCTCGATGCGGTAACCCGTTGAGGTCGGCTCAATCCGTTCGATTTGATAAAACGATCCTTCGAGTCGCATGGTTAGTCGAATATTTTTTCGCCTATGGGTTTATTGAACAATTTGTCAGAGAAGTCGTAGCGGGTAAAATCGCCCGAAGGCTCCTCCATTTTGAGCATTTGCAACGACATGTCGCGTTTGTCGAATGCGAGTGTGATGCGGCTGATCTTTGAGCCGCCGCGATTACGAGCCGCCGCGAGTGTCATCTGATAGGCTCCATCGGTTTGGGTGAGATCGACTTTGAATCCGGCAGCCATCTGAGCGACATCGCCCGACATGCAGGCTGCAAGAATCCGTTTCAACTCTTTGAGCATCGGATTCGAATTGATCTTCATGCTGTTGACCGTGCCCGCATTCCGCATCTGGAATTGGGTCGAGGTCATCTTGATGTAATCGCCATCCTCAAATTTAAGCAAAATGTTGTCGGGGCGTTGGTAGCTGAAATGACCCTTCTTGACCGACTCTTTTGCTAAAATTGCCAATGCGCGCGTCTGTGTGAAGTGACACGATATGGTGTTGATCTCACCCCCCTTTTGCGAGAGAGCCTGTTCGAATTCACGGCGTACGGAGGTCTGATTTTGGGCCACAAGAGTCGCAATGTTGCCCGAAAGAATCAGTAGTAAAAATGCTATTTTAATCTTCATATCTCTTTATGCTAAATAAGTTGTCAATTGTTTCTAATTCGTATCCGCGGGCTTTGATTTCGGTCAACACGCAACGCAACAATTCATCGGCTTTCTCGCATCGATCGTGTAGCAAAATCACGGCTCCAGCGTGCAGCTTTCGGCTGATTTTTCGGCACACGGCCTCGCGTGACCTATTCCGGAGTGTGTCCAGCGAGCGAATGCTCCAACCGATGCCCTGCAAACCCTCACTGCGAACGATGCGTCCGATTGTGGGATCGGTCACCCCAAATGGGGGGCGAAACAGCCGCATGCGTTTTCCCGTGATCCGTTCGACCACCTGCTGCGTGCGACGCAGTTCTGTGCGCATCCGCTCGGCCGAAAAAAAAGGAAAGGCCGATGCGTGCGTGTAAGTATGATTCCCGACGGTATGCCCTTCGGCAACCATTCGTGCCACGATCTGCGGCCATTGTTCGGCCTTGGATCCTATTATGAAGAAGGTTGCCCGAACGTTCCACTCTTTCAATACATCGAGTACTTTGGGTGTCATAACTTCATCCGGTCCATCATCGAACGTGAGCGCAACGATTGGGTCGCAGCCCTTTTTTCTGCACAAACATCTCAGGTAGATGCCGCTCCCGACATCGGCCGATGCCCATGCGATGAGTAGCAACGCACTTGCAACCAGTATGATGATTATCCAATACATCGCAAAACAACGATTGTAGGTGTCGCTCCCCAATATTTATGATATACAATCACCTCCGGCTCTCCCTGCGCGATCAACGCTGCCGCTTCGGCAAACGCCTTAGCCGAGACTGTCGGATAGAGTCCCTCTGCCGCGTAATCTCTTTGTAAAACCACCGCTTTTTCCGAAGTGGCATATCGTCTGCGACACGCTTCGGCCGAGAGATCTTCCGCCGGAAAGTCCACCGCGGTGATTCGAGCAACGGTTCGCTCGCTTGGTTGTGCCGTCAGCAGCGCAAATAGACAACCCTCTCCGATCTCGGCGTGTCGTCTCCACCCGGTTCGCTCCAATATCTGTCGCAGGGTATCGGTGCATTCATCGAATGCTCCTACCAATACGCGCGAGGCTTCCCCGTCGGCAATCCGCAGCGCAGCATCCAACAAGGCATCCTCGAAACTATGACTACGGTGGGTGTAGGTGACATTGTAGCAGTGGTTGTGTTGCAACAACGCAATTTGGGCTCCCACCGTATTGAAGGTCGATTGGATGAACGGAGTAGGGTTGAGGAGCTGCTCCTCCTGCTCGATGATATTGCGCAGAAAGCGTTCACTGTCGGCCATACAACCCCATCCCGTAGCTGTAATCACGGCATCAAGCTCACCGATAGCCTCCACACTCCCCATGCACTCCACGGCTGTGGATACCCCAAGTCGGACGATCCGACTCATCCTCCGGCGCATGGCTGCATCGGGGATCAATGCTTTGAGGTCTGTGGTTAGTGCCTCATCCGTGGCAATATGTTCGATAAAACACTCCATCCCTTACTTTGTAAAGAGCAAAGATGCACAATTTCCGCCGAATCCGAAAGAATTTGTGACTACCGATGTTATTTTTTTATCGTTTCGGAGTATGCATTCGGGAATCAATCCCAACTCTTCAATCGGCTGTGTGAAATTGATGTTCGGAAAGATCATCCCGTTTCGGATCGCCAAAGCCGAGAATACGGCTTCGATACCTCCTGCTGCTGCGAGTGTGTGCCCCGTGTAGCCTTTGGTCGAGCTGAATGGAGGTACATCTGCTCCGAAGAGTCTGCACAGTGCGCGTCCCTCCGAAAGGTCGTTGTTGGGAGTTCCCGTGCCGTGCACATTGATGTAGCTGACCGCATCGGGGCTAATGCCGCCCATGCGCAGGGCATCGGCCATTGCCAGAAATGCACCTTCGCCCTCCTGCGAGGAGGCTGTTTGGTGAAAAGCATCGTTGCGGTTGGCATACCCTGTGAGATAGCAGTAGGGGTCTTTGGTAAGCTCCTCTTCGCGTTGCAAAACCAGATATCCAGCCCCTTCGCCCAGATTCAATCCGGCTCGTGTGGCGTCAAAGGGTCGGCAGGGGTGCTGATCGAGAATCATCAACGACATAAATCCGTTCAGCGTAAAGGCACTCAACGCATCCGTACCTCCCACCACCACACGATCGACCACCCCGTGGCGGATCAGTCGCGCTCCCGCCATAATGGCATTGGCGGCCGAAGAGCAGGCGGTGCTGATTGTCGTTGTGTAACCCGTGATGCCGCAATGTCGGGCAATGGCTAATGTGCTTGCCGCACAATCATGCATCGCCACATCGCGCAGTCGCCCGGCGGCCGTATTGCGGATAAACTCGGTAAAAAAATGCTCCGTCAGATCCATTCCTCCGACCGATGTTGCTGAAATCAGTCCGATGCTCTGTTCCGGTTGAATGCCGGCATCGACTATCGCCTCTTGAACGGCTGCCATGCCCAACAGAGCCGTGCGCGAGAGGTGTTGTGAGTTGCCGATATTCAACCGTTCTCCAATTTGGGCGTTTGTCAGCCGAAGTTCTCCGACCGGCAGCCTATGGCGCGTAGCGAGCAGCGATGCGGAGGGTACAATACCGCTACGCCCGCTGCATAATGCCGCGAGATGATCGGCCGCTCCGATTCCGAGTGCCGAGACGACACCTACTCCGCTGACTGTAATGCGCATCGCCTATTTCCGGTTTTTCTGAACGTACTCTGCGAGTGTTCGGATTGAGTAAAATACGGGCTTTGCCTCGGTTGTATTGGTCAGACGAACGCCGTAATTTTTCTCCAATATCAAAATGATCTCCAACGCATCAATCGAATCCAAACCCAAACCGTCACCGAATAACGGTGCATCGGCATCAATCTCATCGGGGGTGATCTCTTCGAGGTTTAGCTCTTTGATTAAATGCTCTTTCAACTCTTGAATCAGTTGTTCCATAATTATCTATTTTTAGTAACGAATAGTTTTAACGCAACCTGCCAATCTTCACCTGCTTTTTCACATTGTCCGCAGATCACCGCATCGGCCTCACCGCTGGCGATCAATCGTTGCGCATAGGATTCTACCCAATTGCTCTTTGAACTCTCGATAAAGAAGGTGTTGTCTCCCTGTATTTTGTGGCGGATGCAGATCTCTCCGGCTGCAACGTTGGGCAGGGTATAGACAAATAGTGCGGGCGATGCCCCTTCGGGGGCGTGGGTGTTGAGCACCTCTTGATGAGCCAAGTCTGCTTCAAGCGAGGAGGAACGATTTGAGAGTACGATGGCGCGCCGTGTCGGCGAGATCTCAACCCATGCCGGATAGTTGGCCAACAATCGTTCTGCGGCCACATAGGCGGCTTTGCAAAGGTCGCTCATCTTATAAAACTTCATATTGGGCTGCTCCAATGCTCGAAATTCCTGCCGGATAAAGTCGGCAAAGGGCAGGTCGGAGTGGGGCAGGGTATATGTGGCGACCTGAGTTGCTTCACCTTGTTTTGTGTAGGGTAGGGGATGATCGTTGCAACTTTCGGCGGCCAGCACCAGCGCGGCATTGCAACCTCCAAATCCCGAAGCACTCTTCACACAGCGGCGAATCTCAATTTTGCGATGCAGGGTCGAGATGTTGACCAGACACGGCACGTCCGTTTGGTTGTAACCCAGCGTGGCGAATAGATCGCCGGAACGAAGTTCTTCGGCACATAACAAGGTCTCGATGACACCCGATGCTCCCAACGTATGACCGAGATAGCCCTTCACACTATTGAGCGGTGTGGCCGACAGATGAGCCCAAGCCACTGCTTTGCTCTCCATCTCATCGTTGTATCGGGTTGCCGTGCCGTGTGTATTGACCATTCCGACCTGCTCTGCCGTGATGCCGGCCTGTGTGAGGGCGCGTTCAATGGCGTAATAAAGTCCGTCACCGGTGCGCGATGGACCGGAGATGTGGTTGGCATCGTTGCTTACGGCCGCCCCTTCCAAGAGAATGATCGGGTCGATTGCCCGTTTGCGATCCGTGGTCAATACCACCGCTCCGCAAGCCTCGCCCAACGAAAGGCCGTTGCGCGATGCATCATAGGGACGACATGGGGCGTCGCTGATGGATTTGAACGAGGCAAATCCTGCAGTGATGAATGTTGACAAAAGATCGCATCCGACCACCACCACATGGCGACAATCGCTCCCTAAAAGTAGGTGCCGTCCCACGACAAAGGCTGTTACGCCCGATATGCAGGCATTCGAGATCACGATGGGTCTGTGTGCTGCTGCAAAATGCGAGGCAATCCGTTCGGCTGATTCGCCCAGATACGCCTCCGGCGGTATTGCACCGTCCATCTGCTCCAAAGAATCGACATTTCCTTTGGTTGTCGATAGAATCATCCGCACCGAAGGATCAGCGAGTGTTATGCCCGATCTGGCGCAGACCGATTCTACTTGACGAATCACCAGAGCCTCGAAGCGCGTAAAATCTGCAATGGATTGTGCCATAGGTTCTGCGGGGTCGATTAGACCGGCGATCATCCCCAATTTGGGACTTTTGCGTAGGCCGCTTTGATAACCGCGCATGGCTCGAAGGGTCGCATCGGTATCTCCCAGTGCGGTCAACAAGCTCGCGGCTCCCAAATAGATATGTGTTATCGGCTCAGCCATCTTTTTTTCCACGCTTCGAAAAAGTCGGGATTCGTCAAACTTAACTCCCCTTCGGGGGTTAGAAACACTTGTACGGAACTTCCCGTTGCGGCAATCTCTCCGTCTGTATTGCGGCGAATGAGGTAGTCGAAACAGAGTTTTGCGGCATCGGTGGCCGTGTAGTGAGTTTCAATCGTGATCTCATCGCCGATTGTAAGCGAACGCAGGTAGTGCAATTGCAGATCGACAATTGGGGCGGTATAGCCGCTCTCATAGATATCAAGATAACCGATTCCGGCGTATTGACGTCCGAAAGCCTCACGCCCATCCTCAAAATAACGCACGTATTCGCCATGCCAGACCACCTTCATCGAATCCACTTCGCTGAATCGTACTCGGGTGGTTATCGAGGCTGTTAAATCGGCCTTCTGGTTGGCTGTGTGTCGGCGTCGAATCATGACTCTAAGAATATTTTGAGGCGGCAGGTCGCTACCGGATACTCTCCGATGCGGCATACTGCTTCGATCAACGTAATGGGGGAGACCTCTTGCACAACTCGAATCGTTGTGTGGAGTGTATCGCCAATGCGCGGTAAACGCTCTATGCAGAGGTCATTGACCGACCCAATGTATCCCAACGGAACGGCCTCTGCCCGTTGGCGGAAGAGAAAACCCACACGTGCCGCTGCCGACTGTGCGATGTGTTCGATGATGCCGCACTCCGAGAAAAGCCCCTCATCAACGAACAGATTGTCGGCCTGCACGGTAAATTCCGTGGTCGAAACTCCGGTATCGTCCAGTCCGAGAAAGCGATCGACCATGACGATCGGAGCGCGCTGCGGAATCAATTCGAGGATCGTATTCATTCTGCTCGTCTGCATACCATGATTGAGTGCCCCATGCCCAGCCCATCAATGATCTCGACCACCTCCAAACCGGCATTTTTTACGCAACGCGCCATGTCGTCCGAGTGGTACATTTTGCTGTTGCCATTGGCCATTGCTGTGAAATAGGGGCTTGTCAGTGTCAAGCAGTAGGTGGCCGTTTCGTATTGTTGACGATCCCAGAAAGTCTCCATGATCAGCAGCCGCGAATGAGTATCCATCGACACGGCTGCACGGCGGCAGATGCTGGTCACCTGCTCCTCCGAGAAACAGTCGAGAAATTGGCTCATCCAGATCCGGTCAAATGCAGGGGTGGGAAAGACCGTATTTTCATCGAGCAGGTTGGCTTCATAGGCGTGTATGCGGTCGGCTCCGACCTTGCCCGCAGTCTGTGTGCGCATCAGGTGGAGCTGTTGGGGCAGATCCATGATCGTCACCTCGACATCGGGGTTATAGCCGACACATTGCATGGCCCAACGACCAGTATTGCCGCCCACGTCAAGCAACGTGCGCACCGGTTCGGCTCCATCGAAGACGATCTTCAAGGCCGCATCGAACGATTCGTCCGAATAGAAATGGTCGAATCCGAACCAACTTTTCTGTACCTCCGACGGTAGACTCGATAACCCTTCATAGATGGTCGACCAAGCCCCGAAAACCTTCAACCCTTCGGGTTTCCCGTTTCGTAGCGACTCCTCCAAATGGAACAGACCGAGGTAGTTGACATCGTGGTTAAAATCGAGATTAGCTCGTGCCATGCGATCGTTCAGCAGAAACCAACCGGCTTTCGACAGTTGATAACGATCCTCCTTGATCAACACCGTTCCGATTGATAGGGAGGCTTCCAGCAGCACCTGTGCCGCATACTCCGAAATGTGGGCCTGCTCGGCAATCTGTGTTTGAGTGCGACCCTCGCGATGTTCCGACAGGTCGGCAAGAATGCCGAATTTCAGCATCAAACGCGAAACCTGAAACACAACGGGGGCGAACGCAATCTCTTGTGCACGATGTTGTGCATCGAGTGCTGTTTGCTGTTCGCGGGTATATTTTTTCTCCAATGCAGGTGCTAACTTCATCGTTGATCTATTTTGTTAATTATTCCAAAATTGGTAAAAATTAAACCATTGGCGCGGGTATCTCTTAACAACTCCCTCCAACGATTCGATATATTGTTGGAGCAACGCTTGGGCATTACCCGGCTCCGTGGTGTTTGCCTCGACAAACAAGAATCGGTATTTGCGACCCGATTCGCGCATGGCGTAATAGAAGACAACCGGAACGCGACATTTGGCTGCTATCAGAAATGGCCCCTGCGGAAAGAGAGCCTTTGCCCCCAAAAACTCCGCCTCGGTAGCTGTGCTCCGATCCAAGAACCGATCGCCGTTGAAACAGACGTATTCGCCCTCGTTCAGGGCTATTTTAATTTGGAGCATGGCCTCGATCGAACCGTGATTTACGGCGATAATTTTGTAGTTGGCCTGTTCCGTATTTTTGTCGAGTACCTCTTTGACCTGCCGATCTTCGGAGTCGAACTTTACGATGTTGATCTTCTTGCCGTATTTGCCGAAGAAACCCGCTCCGGCCTCCCAACAACCCACATGCGCGCCGATCATCACAACCCCCTTCGCGGAGTCAATGATCTGCTGAAAGCGATCGAAGTTGTCGAATGCAAAACGGTATCGAGCGGCCAATCCGCTGCCGATGGCTATTTTGTCGATCAATGTCTGCCCAAACAGATAATAGTGCCGATACAACTCGATGGCCGATCGTGTGACTCCATATCCCAATCGCTTACGGTTGTAGTTCCAAATTGCACGGGTGGCTTTGGGCGCGAATGGCAGGAAATGGAGCAATATGAGCGATAGAAATCCGTATGCACACCTAACTCCGAGCACCCGGATCGTATAGACAAAGAAGAGGTAGCCGAATCGCCCGCCTCTGGATTGTCCGCTCCACCGTTTATCGGAGTCGTTACCCATTAATTTTTTGGGATAACATCTGGTAAAAATCGTTGAACGTAACCACACCGATAAAATCGGGGCCGGTCAATGTCACGCCGAAATTCTGCTCGACAAGTACTACGACGTCCACCAGATCGAGGCTATCTAATCCGAGTGTCTCTTTGAGTGAGGCTTCGGGTGTAATCGCCGTTTCGTCGATTTCGAATTCACTTGCTAATACGGCGTTTGCCTTCTGGATGATCTCTTCTGTTGTCATTTTTTTATGCTCTCTTATTTTACTTTTTGAACGATAAGTGTCGAGTTGGTTCCTCCGAATCCGAACGAGTTGCTCAGGAAAACATCAAAATCGGTGTCGATTCTCTGAGCCGGAATATTCAGCTTGGCCGAGGCCTCATCCGGCTCCTCAAAGTTGAGGTTCGGAGCGATAAATCCGTGCTGCATCATCAATACCGAGTAGACGATCTCGCTGGCTCCGGCCATCCACATCTCGTGTCCTGTCAACGATTTGGTCGAGGTGACGTAGGGCTTGTGTGTGCTGAATACCTCGTTGATTGCCTGTGCCTCGTTGCGATCGCCGATCGGAGTTGAGGTGGCGTGTGCATTGACATATCCGATTCGTGCGATGTCGATACCGGCATCGCGTACTGCCATCGAGAGCGAACGCTTCGGCCCATCAATGTTGGGTACCGAGATATGGTCGCCATTTGAGGAGAATCCGTAGCCGATGACCTCGGCTAAAATGGTTGCTCCACGTTTGACGGCAGAGTCGTAACTTTCGAGAATAACTGTGGCCGCACCACCGCTCGGAACCAATCCATCCCGATTTTTGTCGAATGGTCGGGAGGCTTTGGTGGGCTCCTGCTCGCGGATCGAGAAGGCACTCAACGCATCGAAATTGCCCACCGAATAGAGGTTGACCTCCTCGGCTCCTCCGCAGATCACGCAATCCTGCAACCCCTGTTTGATCAGCAGATAACCCATGCCGATAGCGTGCGAGCCGCTGGCGCATGCTCCCGATACGGTGAAGTTGATACCGCGCAGGTTGAAGATTGTCGATAGGTTCATGGTGATTGTGGAGTTCATCGACTGGAAGATATTCCCCGAACCGACCAACACCGTATTCCGTTTCTCACGAATCACATCGACCCCTTCGATTACCGGTTCGGCGCTGCTGTCATTGCCGTAGAGGATGCCCACTTCGCGTTGTGCCAGAAAATCGGCATCAATGGCCGCCTGTGCTAACGCCTCACAGGTAGCCACATAGGCATATTGTCCCTGTTCGGGCAGGCATAGACGCTGTCGGCGATCCAGTTTGCCTTTCAATTCGGGTTTCCGTAAAATACCGGTCAAAGCCGAACGGTAGCCCATCTCTTTACGAGCCGGATCAATGCCGATGCCCGACCGCCCCTCGTAGAGCGATTGTAGTACTTCGTCCCGATTCTCTCCTATGCAGGAATAGATGCCCATTCCCGTGATTACAACTCTCTGTTCCATGCTGATTTGTCAGGTGTAAATTCCTCCGTTGATTGAAATGACCTCGCCCGTGATGTAGGCGGCTCTGTCCGATGCCAAAAATGCAACCAGATCGGCTACCTCCTCTGGTTCGCCGAAACGGCCGGCCGGAATTGCTTTGCGTAGCTCTGCCTCGTTGAGATCCTCGGTCATATCCGTGCGAATAAAACCGGGGGCTATGGCGTTGACGGTGATCCGTTTTTTTGCGACCTCCTGTGCCAAAGCCTTTGTTGCGGCGATCACTCCTCCTTTGGCGGCTGAGTAGTTGGTCTGTCCGGGCAGGCCTTTGATGCCGGAGAGCGAAACTATATTGATGATGCGCCCCCATTTGCCAATGATCATCTCTTTGAGTAGGGGTTGTGTTGTATTAAAAAAACCATCGAGCGAGGTCGAAAGAACACTCCGCCACTCTGTGGCCGGCATCCACATCAGCAAATTGTCTTTGCGAATTCCGGCATTGTTGACCACAACCGAGATATGTGCTCCCGAATGGGCTGCTTGCCACGTTTGAAGGGCTTCGGTTGTGGCGGTGGCATCTGTGACATCGAATGGAACCAACTCTCCCTGCGAACCGGCATTGCGGACTGCTTGCAAGGTCTCTTCGGCTGCCGCGCTGTTCGAAACGAAATTTATCAGGATTCGATAACCCTCGGCTGCCAGTCGGACAGCACAAGCACGGCCGATGCCGCGGCTCGCGCCGGTAATTAGGGCATATTTGATTGTGGGGGTTTCCATGTGGGGGTTATGCTTTTAGAAATGCTTCGATCTGGGCGATTTGCTGATATTTGGGAGTATCCTCAATGAAGACCGGTATAATGGTGCGTATCTGTTCGTAGAGATCACGAGTTGTAGGAGAGAGCCGATCGGCCACTTTCAGACAATCGACCGCCTGCACCAACGCCATCATGTGGATAGCCATGACTTGGAACCCATTCTCGACGACCTGTTTGCAGAGAAGAGCCGAGTTGGTTCCCATACTGACCAGATCTTGATTGTCATTGTTATTGGGAATTGAATGCACATACATCGGATTCGAAAGGGTCTGACTTTCGGCCGTTGTCGAGGTCGCGGTGAACTGCGATGCTTGTAATCCGTAGTTCAGTCCCAGCACACCCAGATTGACAAACGGCGGTAAAATGCCGTTGATCTTGTCGTGGAACAGGTAGTTCATCTGTCGCTCGGCAAGCATCGTCATTTTGGTGACTGCGATCTTTAACTTATCCATCTCGAACGATACATAATCGCCGTGAAAGTTTCCGCCGTGGTAGACATTGCGGCTTTGCGGATCGACGATCGGGTTGTCATCGGCCGAGTTGAGCTCGTTGACCACCACCAATTCGGCATTCTCCAACGTGTCGAGCACTGGGCCGAGAATCTGTGGGGTGCAACGTAACGAGTAGTAAGGTTGTACTTTATGGTCGAAGGTCTGCTGCTGCTGCGGGTGGTACAACTCCTCCGAGCGGATTCGCAATAGTTGACTTCCGATAGCGATTTTGCGCATACGTGCCGCTACCTCCTGTTGTCCTGCGTGGTGTTTCAAACCGTTGAGGATCTCCGACATAAAATCGTCATACGATGAGGCGATCTCATTCATCAGTACCGATGCCAATAAACTCCAATGCAAAAGCCGCTTGGCCAGAATCAGATTGATCAATCCGATGCCGGTCATCACGGCCGTGCCATTGGTCACAGCCAGACCCTCGCGGATATACATTTGCAACGGTTGTAGTCCGGTTTCATGCATCACATCGGCAGTTGGCCGGCGTACTCCGCCGTAGGTCACCTCGCCCTCGCCGATCAGAGCCAGCGCAATGTGTGCCAACTGTACCAGATCGCCGCTTGCACCTACGCTACCATGTTCGGGGACAACAGGATAGATGCCTCGATTGATAAATTCGATCAGCAACTCCACCGTCTGCACGTTGACTCCCGAATGAGCCTGTGCGAAGGTCATCAGCCGAGCCACCATTGCTGCGCGTACATAAATTTCGGGCAGGGCCTTGCCGGCTCCCGTTGAGTGGCTGCGAATGATGTTGTATTGCAACTCTTTGAGGTGGTCATCGGCGATGCGCCATTGTGCCATTGGCCCGAAACCCGTATTGATCCCATAGATCACCTTGTCGGTCGAAAAGACTTTCAAAAAATCGTAACAATCGTTGATCTCTTTTCGAAGGGCCGAAGAGAGACAGATTTGCTGATTGTCGCATACAATCTGGCAGACCTCTTCGAGCGATAAATGGGTGTCTATTGTTATCATCGAAAAAAATGTTCGTTTTGTCCTATGCTAAAAGTGCACAAAAATAGCACATAAAATCCTTTTCAACAAACTTTTTTACTATTTAACCCATTAGAGAGCGGTGCTTGTCGAGCGTGAAACTCAAAAAAGAAACGGTGCTGTACCCATGGGGTTACAACACCGTTATAGAAAAAGGGTGAGCTACTTACATCGCACCGCTCAACCACCTACCCTTGCTCGATTCCTCGCCTGGGGGATTCAGTAGGAGCTGGTCGTATAAGACTCACCCGAGTGCAAAAGTAGACAAAATTCGTTGTTCTGCAAAAAATCGAGCGACTTTATTTGCGAAAAACATTTCGGCAATCTCCTAAAAGAGGCCTGCCGCGAGGTGTTCAAACTCACAAATCGCAAAACAACACCCCACGACAGGCCTTTCTATGATCCGTCGGATCAATTGTATAGACTGCCCGATTCAACCACCAGTTTTTCCAGCAACGCTTGCATCTTCTCGATGATCGGATCTTGCTCCAAGTCGTATTCGGCGGCCATCTTTTTGAGGAGCGGGAAGGTCAACCAGACGCTGCCGTTGGCATCTTCCCAGACCGAGATGCGTAGCGGTAATTCGATGGATATGCTCGGATTCTCTTGCATCAGCCGTGTACCGACCTTCGGCGAACCGAAGACAAGAACCGTATTGGGTTTCAAGGTCAACCCGACCTCCTCGGCATTTTTAGCATGGTCGAACTTGGCGAATACAGGGATTCCGGCCTTTTTGAGATTGGCTTCGAGACGGGCGACAGTCTCGGCTACACTAAATTGGCTCTCATACGTATAGAGTTTGTTGTCGTTTGCACCGGTTCCCATCTTCGAGCTGTCGAATGCCGCAGCGATCCGGCGTGCGAGATTCGTCAGATCAACCCCCTCTTTGTTGGCCAGCAACGTTACGCATACCAGCTCCGAGGCATCGGTAAAGCGGCTTAGGAAGGCCGAATGTCCGCTGACTCCGCCTTTGATATCCATCAGCCCCTTGTGGTTGTAGAACTGCCAACCAGCCATTGCCGGAACGACTTTGCCGTTAGCCAGCGTCGTTGGAGCGTAGATTAAAGCCCGATTTTCGGGTTTTGCGATCAAAATTCCCCCGGCCAGTGCAATGTCCCAATGGCTGACATTCTCGGCCGATGCCCAGATGTCCGAGAAGCCCTTCATCGATGCTCCGTCGATCGGTGCCGTTGCGAATAATTGCCCGTCCTGCTCGCGATAGCCGGTGGTTGTTTCGGCGGCGTTGATGTAATCTTTGTCGCGTTTGAAAATTTGGTGAGTGGCTCCTGCTTCCAACTTCTCCTGCTTCATTTTAGGTAGGTCGGCTCCGAATCGTGTCTGTGTGAGACCGAGGAAGTCAATCTGATATTTCTGGACGAAATCGCGATAGGGGATCTTGGCCGTAGCCTCAATCACTGCCGTGAGCAACAGAAAGTTCGTTGCGCTCTGCTTGACATCTGTACCGGCGGCAAACGCGGTCGGAAGGGTTGCTACCAGACCGAGTAACTCTTCGGGTGTATAGGATTTTGCAGGGTCAAATCCGGCCTGCTCGCGATAATCGGCGATGCCTGTGCTGTGTTGCATGAGTTGGAAAACTGTCACATCCTTCCACGCATCGGGTAGTTGCTTCAAGTATTTGTGCAGCGGGGCGTAAATATCTAATTTCCCCTTTTCGTAGAGTTGCATGGCCGCTACGGCGGCATACCCTTGTGAAATGGGGCCTATGGGCCATAAGGTTTTGGTCGAGGCCAGATTTCCATGTTCGAGATCGGTAACCCCGTAGCCGACAACACGCGGAATATAAGGAGCTTGCACAATTGCCAGTGTCATCCCCGGAATCGACTTTTCCTCCATAAATTCAGAGATCATCTGGTCGATTGACCAGTTTTGGTAGGCCACCTGAACGCTACCTCTGCCGCTTTGCGGCATCTGACGTGCTTCGTTTTTCATAGTTCCAGTTTGATTTTGAGCCAATGCGATACCTCCGATCAGCAGGCTTGTGATTGTTAAAACATGTTTCGTTTTCATTGTTTTGAAGTTTACAAGAATGATGCAAATCTTTTACTGGTGCAAAGATCGGGTGTTTTATCTCTCCGAAAAATGGCATTTTATCCGAAACAGTTGGCGAAAATCCCCAAGGTTGTGAGGTGCGCAACGTTATGGGTCGTTGTGGGTGCAAGATAGGCTATTTTTTGTATCTTTGCCACAAATTATCAAGTTATCGAATAAAATGCGTAAAAAGAGACTATTTCGCATCGGCAGTATTGGCCTGTTTCTTCTCTTCGGTGTGGGTCTGATTGGCTTCCTCCAATTCAAAGGAGGGGCGGTGAAGAACCCGGCCGACCTCTATATCAGTACGCAAGCCGACTATGCGGCTTTGACCGATTCGCTTTTGCCCAAAATGCGTTACCATGCCGCATTTCGCCTCTATGCGCGGCGGCTCAATCTCTCCCAGACGTTCAAACCCGGACACTACACATTACGCCGCGGAATGTCTGTCATTGAGGTCGTTCGTATGGTCAAACTTGGCGAGCAGACCCCCGTGCGAGTGACGTTGCACAATCTTCGTACATCGGCACAACTGGCTCAGAAATTGGCCTTGCAGATTGATGCCGACTCGGCATCAATCATGCAGGCTCTCACCTCCCAGTCGCTCGCCGCAGAGTTGGGTTTCGATAGCGTAACCCTCTTTTCGCTCTTCTTGCCCAATACCTATGAATTCTACTGGACGGTGTCGCCCGAAGAGTTTGTGCGGCGCATGAAACGCGAATACGACCGTTTCTGGACTCCAGAGCGAGATGCCTTGCGGCATCGGAGCGGTTTGAGCCGATTAGAGGTGCTGACCTTGGCCTCAATCGTCACCGAGGAGACCCGCAAGTCCGATGAGATGGCGCGTGTAGCCGGTGTTTATGTCAACCGATTGCGCCGTGGTATTCCGCTGCAAGCCGACCCAACGGTTAAATACGCCTTGCAGGACTTTTCGTTGCGCCGGATTTTGTTCGTGCATTTGAAATACCCGTCCCCTTATAATACATATATTAATAAAGGACTTCCTCCCTCTCCGATCTGTATGCCGAGCGTAGAGGCAATCAACGCCGTACTGAACTTCGAAAAACACAATTACCTCTATTTTTGTGCACGACCGACCTTTGACGGCTACCATAACTTCGCGAAGAGCCTTGCCGAGCACAATGCCAATGCACGCGCTTATAGTGCCGAACTGAATAGACGTAAAATTCGATAATTATTCGTATATTTGTGCAATGTTGACTAAGATATACGAGCAAAATCCCTCTTTCCGCGATCTGCAACAGATTGTCGAGGTGCTGAATCGGGGCGAGATGATAATCTATCCAACCGATAGTGTGTATGCTTTCGGCTGCTCGATCCGTTCACACAAGGCATTCGAACGGATGCAGAAGATTAAGGATAAAAAGGAGGGCGATTTTTCGGTGGTCTTTGAAAATCTTGCGCAAGTGGCGGAGTATTGTCGAGTCGATAACCCTACGTTTCACATCCTGCGGCGAAATCTTCCGGGGCCATTCACATTTATCTTGCCGGCATCGTCCCGTATTCCCGACCGTGCGCTGGCCAAGCGTCGTACCATCGGAATCCGAATGCCGGCACATGGCGTGGCGCAGGCTATTGTTGCCGCATTGGGGTGTCCGTTGATTACGGCTTCGGTCAAGGATGATGACGAGGATGTTGAATATACGACCGATCCCGAATTGATTGAGGAGCGGTATGGACACCAAGTGGCAATGGTTATCGACGGAGGAATCGGCGACAATCAACCTACAACGGTGGTTGATCTTTCGGACGATGAGCCGCTGATCTTGCGAGAAGGAAAAGGAGCGTTAAATTAAAAAGAATATGTTAAAAAAGAATTTTTGGAACGATGCCGCATTATACGGAGCTATTATGGGTGTTGTGAGTGTTCTGATGTCATGGGTCGCGCTGTTGAAGCCGACCACGATGTGGATCTCGGTACTTGGGACGGTTCTCTTCATTGCGTTGCTCTATATTTTCACCAAACGCCGCGCTCTATCCTATGGCGGCGGTGAAGAGGGTTTTAGCTATGGCCAAGGGTTGAAGTATATCTTCTACATGATGCTCTTCGGTGGCGTGCTGTTTGGTGCGTGGGAAATCGTGGCTCGGAATGTGCTCTTTACTGAAAAATATGAAGAGGCTCTCTCGCAAAGCCTTGCTATTATGGAAAATGCCTATCCGGCCGATATGTTCGATATGATGGTTTCAATGTCCAAGAAGGTGATGTTTTCGCCTTTGTGGGTGGTTTTTGGAGCGATTGTAGGTCTGGTCGTGAAGGGGGTATTCTTCGGACTTTTTGTGGCGGCATTTACGCGCCGTAACCCCGATGTTTTTGCCGAAGAACCTAAAAATGATGCGGAATAAACTCGATATATCGGTTGTCGTACCGCTCTATAATGAGGCGGAGTCGCTGCCCGAATTGGTGGCGTGGATCGACCGCGTGGCTGTTGCCAACGAACTCTCCTACGAAATAATTTTGGTTGATGACGGCTCATCGGATGATTCGTGGGCCACGGTCGAACGGTTGAAAACCGATTATCCGGCCCTTCGTGCCATCGGTTTTGGCCGTAATTACGGCAAATCAGCGGCACTCTACTGCGGTTTTGCAGCCGCCGAAGGCGAGGTCGTCTTCACGATGGATGCCGATTTGCAGGACTCGCCCGAAGAGATTCCCGAAATGCGCCGTATGATTCTCGAAGAGGGTTATGATCTGGTGTCGGGTTGGAAGAAAAAACGACATGATCCGATCGGAAAACGCTGGCCAAGTAAATTCTTCAACGGTACGGCTCGCTTGGCCTCGGGTATCCGGCTCCACGATTTTAACTGCGGACTAAAAGCCTATCGTCGTCAAGTGGTCAAGGCGATTGAGGTCTATGGTGAGATGCACCGTTTTATCCCGATTCTTGCCAAACGTGCCGGATTTCGGCGCATCGGAGAGAAGGTTGTTGATCACCATGCCCGCAAATACGGATCCTCGAAATTTGGTATGGAGCGAATGATAAAGGGCTATCTCGATCTGATTTCGGTGCTTTTTATGTCGCATTTCGGTCGCTCACCAATGTACTTTTTCGGCAGCCTCGGCACATTGATGTTCTTGGTGGGCGGCGGTACAACGTTCTGGATCATTGCTGAAAAGCTCTGGAAACAGGTTCATGGGGTTCATTTGCGCCCTGTGACCGATCAACCCCTCTTTTATTTGGCAATCTTGGCCGTTATTTTGGGTGTGCAACTCTTTTTGGCCGGTTTCTTGGGCGAGCTGATCAATCGAGGCTCCTCCGACCGGAACAAATATTGGATTGATAAAACCTTGGAATCATGATACAACGCATTCAAACTCTCTATTTATTGATTGTTGCGGCACTTATGGCTGTGACACTTTTTGCGCCGCTGGCTTGGTTCGGTAGTGCTGCCGGTGAGTTTCGGCTCTATGCCTTTTCACTGCAAACGGCCGCTGGCGAGAGCGCGCAGCCGACAACCTATATGGGCATTTTGCTCGCATCGGCTTGTGTGCTGCCGCTCATTACGCTCTTTCTTTTTAAACGCCGTATGCTGCAAATACGATTGTGCGTGGTTGAGGTAGTTCTGCTGGTCGGTTCGCTGATTATGGAGGGGGCTTACTATTTCCTCAGTTGGCGTGTATTCTCGGATCAGTTGTTACACACGCAAACGCTACAACCGGCGATCGCTATGCCGTTGGTCGGGCTGTTCTTTGAATTTCTGGCATTGCGAGCAATTTTTAAAGATGAAATCTTGGTGCGATCAGCTGATCGTATTCGCTGATTTTCAGATTTAAAGCGATGTAGTTGTCGCTTGTTATTCAGTTTACCCGAAGACTTTTGTAGTCCTTCGGGTAATATTTTGGCCTTTTTGTCATATTAAAAAGATGTTACAAAACTTGGAAAATCCGAAAAAACGGTTTAACTTTGAAATATTATCCCTCGTTTGGATTGCGATTTGAAATTTTTTTTAGAATTATGTAGTAAATTTAAGTATATGGTAGATTAATGATTTCATAAGAGAAGTTGTTACTTTATTGTCATATCTATTCGCTACATTTGCACAAAACAAGAACTAATAATCAGACGGAAAAATTGCTTACGATCTGTAATATATTGAAAACTAAGGTATTTACCCCCCCCCATTGGCCCGATTCAACGAGTTCAACGAGAGGAGTCGCTAATTTTCTGTCGCAATTCATCGCTTTATATCAAGTTTCCCATATGCGGGGAACTGTTTTCGCACGATTATCTCTTTCGAGATGTCGTGCTTTTTTGTCTTCCTACCTCTGCTTCGATTATGAAAGCCTTGCCTTTGTGGCCCAAGGTTTGAAGTCTTAATTTGCCGTTTGGCTTTTGATTAACTGATTTGGCTACATACTATAATATCCTTTTATTAAATTAACATTCACTCTATGAAAAAATTAAATTTATGGAAGACGTTGTTCTGCATGACGATGGTACTCGGTACTTTCACGGCATGTTCGAACGATGACAGCGACGACAACGGCGCACTTCCCGAAATTACTGTTGATGGCGGCTCTGCTGTGGCTGTGGCTCGCGATCTGACGGCCGGATTGACCTCTCCGGTGGTTACGGTCGTATCGAACGCCGATTGGAAGATCTCGTACAGTGGCGATGGAGCCACATGGTGCACCCCCAAAGCCCAAGAGGGTACGTTGGGCAAGAAAGGAACCGTGAAATTGGTGTTCGATCTGGGTGCAACAACTTCGGCTCGCGAAACAACGGTTACGCTGACCGCCTCGGGTTCGTTCCAAGGTATTCCGATCAACCCGAAAGTGACCATTAACGTAAAACAGAACGCGGGTGGTTCGACCTCGGCAGAGACCAATGTGGCTGCTGTTCGTACGGCTTTAAAGGCTATTGCAACGACAACCGCAGCACCTATCACGGAAGATCTCACCTTAACGGGTATTGTAATATCTGACGTTGCTGCGGGTGGTACTGCTGGTAATAGAAACTGTTATTTGGTTGACAATTCTACAAAAGAGGGAGCTGGTATTATGGTTCGTTTCAATGCGGAGTATAAATTTCCTGTGGGCCAAGTTATTACGGCATCTATTAAAGGATCTTCTGTCGCTTTGAGCTATGGCATGCTTCAAATTACGCCGTCTGCTGACAATATTTTCTCGGCGGTTACTGGGGCAGTAGAAACCGTTGCTCCGGTAGAAGTAAGCAATTTGGATGATCTGGTTAAATATGAAGCACAATACGTTAAAGTTCCGAAAGTGCAGCCGGTAGCAGCTGATCGCGGTGGTATGTATTATTCCGGCACGGCAAGTTACAAAACGACCAATTTTGAAACGGAGAATGGAAGTGGCTTGCAGATCTCTATTTATAAAACCAACACTTGGGCAACAACCACAGCAGTTCCTGCTAAATCTGGTTTCATCTGTGGTATTGTAACGATATTCAATGGTGTTGGTCAAGTTGCACCTCGCAATGCTTCGGATGTTGCCGGTCTGACCGAAGAGCTGTTTAAAGTTACCACCACTTCGACAACGATTGGTAGCATTACTGAGGCCGGAACCTATGAGGTGAAGAACGCAACGGTTGTAGCAGTCGGCGCGACCGCTTATGCGATTGCCGATAACACGGGTGCAATGTTAGTTTACCACAAGGATAACACCCGCAAAGTTGGCGAGAAGATCAACATTTCGGGTGCTGTTACGATTTACAACGCGACATCTACTCCGCAGTTCTCTGAGGCAGCAGCCGTTACGGTTGTATCCGAAGGCAACAAGTGGACTTATAATCCGACGACCTATACAGCAACGCAAGTTGACGCTTATCCGAGCAACATCAAATTTGTGGAGATCTCTATTGCTGGTAAATTGATTAAGAGCGGTAACTATTACAACCTGACCATTGCAGGAACGGCTATTGAGGGTTCGATTCAATATTACACGCCCGATGCTGCGGTGCTCGATCGCAATGTCGTGATCAAGGGTTACGCTTGCGGAACTTCTAAATCCGGTGAAATTACTCGTATCAAGATCTTCCCCTATGAGATTACTACAAGTAGCGACCCCTATCTTTCGGCAACGGATACTTCCGTATCGTTTGTTGCGGGTGGCGAGGCAAAAGTGATTAACTATACGGCTGGTAATCTTGGTAGCAACAATCTCTATGCAAAGATTGCAGGTGACGGTGCAGCTCAATTCTCGATTACTACGGCTCCGGCTGACAATAAATTGACTGTAACGGCAATTGCAAATACTGCTACTTCTGCTAAAACTGCAACGTTGACGATTTATGCGGCACCTGCGGCTGATGGCACGGCTGTTGTATCGGATGTGGTGACGTTGACGCAGGTCGCACCTGCTGCTGAGGGTTCTCAAACAATTACGATGACGGTTGCGAGCGTAACCGGTTTTCCGACCGCAGAATCCGACTTGAAAACTGTGACTATTGACAGCTACGATTGGTTTGTATATAAGGGATATAAGGGAGCAACAGCAAATTATTTGATGCTGAAAGGTTCGAGTAATGCATATCTTGGTACACCGATTGTATCAGGTGTCGCATTGAAGAGCATTACAATAACGACAGGATCATCTGCCTCTACATCTGCAACGGCACAAATTGTTGACGAAAATGGTACTGTTGTTGGAGCTCAGCAAACTCTCAATAAGCAAGGTGCTGATTTTACGTTTGAATTAACAGGTACGACTGCTGGAAAATCTTATAGAATACTTGCAACAGGTTCAAAGAATACGCAAGTAACAAAAGCTGTATTGAAATACGAATAGTAAAATAAAAACTCTCAACTACTGAAACCCACTCTTGGCGGGGACGACCCCGCCAAGAGTTTGGTTTCTTTATCGGTTTGGTTGGCCAATTATTACTTTATATTTGTTATATGTTGAAATTCAGTTTGATAAGTGCTTGGTTGGTTGTTCTTTTTGCCGTACTTATCCTTTTCGCGGGATGCGGCGATAAAGCGGAGGGCGGTGCTGCGGCATCGTCGGCTTGGCTTGCGGCAGAGACCGTGAATTGCGAAACCACAACGAACAAAATTACTACGCAAGGAGATGCCGGCCTTCAATTTGAGGCCGAAATTCTGACACCCGATGGGGGCACTCCGTGGTGTTCGTTCGATTTGATTACCAACTCTTCGCTGATGACTACCAAATCGGGTAGTGTCGGCGATCCCATATATCTCTATATGATGCGTAACCTCGAAAATACGGATCGTTCCGTCCAGATCCGCATCGTCTTTACCGATGGTTACAACACCACATTGACGTTGACACAAACGGCCTTCTCCGTTTCGGCCGATTACGACCACACATGGGGCGAGCAGCCGCTCTACCGTCCAAACGGCAATTATATCTATAAAACCTATTACACCACGCTTTCGAACGGAAAGTACGTGCGGAACTACTCTATTTGCTATGACTCGAATCTGCGGGTGGCACATTGGGTGTCCTATCCGTTACACCGTTGTTATACAAGCCCGTCTGTGGGGCGTACCGATGCGTGGTCGTATGATCCGAATAATCTACTCCCGATCATCCCCGAATCGGCACAAGCAAGTATTGTCAACGCCTCATACGGTACGGGCGATGCGCGCGGTCACCAATGTCCTTCGGCCGATCGTTACAGTACGGTAGCGACCAACGAAATGACCTTCTATGCGACGAACATCATGCCGCAAAACTACAATTTCAACGGAGGAAGTTGGGTCAATTTGGAAAATCAGATTCGCAAATGGGCTCCTACAACGGTGACGGGAACACGTTACGATACGTTATTTGTCGTTACGGGAACCTATTTCACCGGAGCCACCATTACCGACCGCAGCGGAAAGCGAGTAGGCTATCCGGCCAAGTGCTGGAAGGTGCTGTTGCAGCAGCGTGGTAATCAAAACAAGCAGATTTCGGCCTTTGCTGCTACCGAATTAAAGGCTATCGGCTTTATTTTTACGAACAATCAGGCCGGAGCCGATACGGCACTGTCAACAGCAGCCTGCTCGGTGGCGGATGTCGAGGCGTTGACGGGTTTCTCGTTCTTCCACAATCTCGATCCTACGGTTGCGACAACCGTCAAAGGCACGCTGACTAAATCCGACTGGGCGGGATTATAACGCATTAACTCTGATAACCTAATAAGTCCCTTTATGAAGAAAATCCTTTTATCAGGAATGCTTGCCGGGCTTTTTGCCGTGGCATGCTTTGCGCAGAAGCCCTACAAAGTGGTCTTCTACAACTTCGAAAATCTTTTCGACACGATCAATGACCCCGATGTGCTGGACGAAGAGTTCACCCCCGAAGGCCCCAAAAAATGGAATACGGCCAAATATACCAAAAAGGTGGGGAATCTCGAACGAGTGCTCTTCGACATTGCGGCCGAGGACAAGGATTTCCCGATTGTGATCGGAACCTCGGAGATCGAAAACCGATCGGTGATGGAGGATGTGATCGCAACGCCTAAACTTTCACGCGCCAACTACCGCATTGTGCATTACGATTCGCCCGATGCGCGTGGTGTCGATGTGGCGTTCTACTATCGTCCCGATGTGTTCAAATTGGAGGGTAGTGCTGCTATCCCATTCAAAATGGCCGAATTACCCAACTTTCGTACCCGCGATTTTGTGACCATGTGGGGCACGATTGAAGACGAACCGTTCTTCTTCTTGGTAAGCCACTGGCCGTCACGTCTGGGTGGCAAGGAGGCATCTGCGCCCAAACGTTTGGCCGCAGCACGTCGAATCCGCCAGATCATCGACTCGGTGAAAACGGTCAATCCGGCCACCAAAGTCGTTGTGATGGGCGACTTAAACGACGATGCGACCGATGCCAGCGTGGTCGAGGGGTTGAGTGCAAAAGGCCGAATCAAGGATGTGCAGGCGGGCGATACGTTTAATCCCTTCATTGCACTGCTCAAATCGGGCTATGGCACGCTGGCCTATCGCGATGAGTGGAATCTGTTCGATAACATCATCGTATCGGACAACCTCGCAACGGGATCGACCGGTAAATTGAAGATCCAACCGGTTGGGGATTCGAAATTCTACGCAGGTATTTTCCGTCGCCCTTATATGCTCCAAAAAGAGGGTCAGTATAAAGGCTATCCGCTTCGCACGTTTGTCGGTAACGACTTTCAAGGCGGATTCAGCGACCACTTTCCCGTCTATATCTATATCGCAAAATAATCTCACTAAAATAATTGTATGAAACTGAAAGCTCTACTTTTAATGCTGCTCGCCATCGTGACGCTGACGTCCTATGCGCAGGACGGAGGTGTTCGCGGTAAAGTGGTGTCGCGCAACGGTCGCGTCGCTCTGAGCAATGTGCAAGTCACCATCGAATCGCTGGGGTTGAAGGCCATCACCGACAAGGATGGAAATTTCGACTTCAAGAATCTACCGCAAGGGGACTATTCGATCCAATTTGCCACTCCCGATTATGAAGCTCTTGACCTGATGGTGCGTGTCGATGGCCGTCATCAGAAAGATCTGAAACAGGTAATTGTTGTACCATCGGCTATGGGACATGGTTTTGACGACTCTGTTTTCTCGGAATTCGACTCTGACTCTTCGTCGTCGGATGTGCAGGCATTGCCCTCGTCACTCTCCTCATCGAAGGATATTTTCAACAATATCGCATCGTATCGTTTCAGCGAGATGCGTTTTAACGTTCGCGGTTACGACTCGCAGTATTCCGACATCTACCTGAACGGAATTCGATTCAACGATGCGATGACCGGTTACGGCCCGTGGTCGCTGTGGAGTGGTCTGAACGATGCGACTCGCAACCAAGAGTCTGTGGCCGGATTGACTATGACCGATTTCGGTGTGGGCAGTATCGGTGGCATGACCAATGTCAACGCCCGTGCATCGCAGATGCGCAAGGGTTTTCGCGTAAGTGTTGCCAACGGTAACCAGATGTACCGGTTCCGCGTTATGGCGACTTATGCATCGGGACAGTTGGATAACGGATGGTCGTATGCCTTCTCGGCGGGAACCCGTCAGGGCGGAAACGGTTATGTAGACGGAGTGTACTACAACTCATACTCGTATTTCGCATCGGCCGAAAAACTTTTCGGTGAAAAACACCGTTTGGCGTTTACCTTCTTTGCATCGCCTTCGGAGCGTGGTGCGCAGCAGGCATCGACCGACGAGGCGTACGCGCTTTTCGGCAACAACTACTACAACCCCAATGTCGGCTACCAAGCCGGTAAATTGCGTAACTCGCGTGTGCGCGACACACATGAGCCGATCGCGATGTTCAACTATACGTGGGATATCACCGATCGCACGCGCTTGAATGCGGCTACGGCTTTGCGTTTCGGTAAGAACGGTTACTCGGCGTTGACGTGGAATGCCGGAGCCGACCCGCGTGGCGACTACTATCGCTATCTCCCCTCGACCAATTTCACACAAATTGTTCCGGGTGTGACGACCGATCAAACGATTGGTTACGATATTGACAAGTCGTTGCCATATGCCGGCGTATGGACGGGTATGATTAAATTCGATGATCTTTATCACAAAAATGCCTATATCGAAACCGATGTGCCGGCTCTTGTAGAGCTGATGAACGGCAAATACCGCTCGAACTACATGCTTGAAGAGCGTCATACCGACCAACTCGACTTCAATTTTGCAGCCAACATACAGCACAACTTCAAGAATAATATGCGTATTCAAGGTGGTGTGAATTTGCGTAAGAACCGTACGTGGTATTACGATGAAGTGAAGGATCTGCTGGGTGGTAATTATTGGTACGACATCGACAAATTTGCCGATCGGGACATGCCCAACGATGCCGCCACGGCGCAGAACGATCTGGACTACTATTGGAAAACAGGTCATGGCCGCATCGTCAAAGAGGGCGATAAGTTCAGTTATAATTATCGGGCTCATCTCTTCGAAACCAATGGCTGGGCTCTCTATTCGTGGAGTATTGGCGGATTTTCGGTCGATGTAGCCGGCGAAATCGGCTACTCCTCGATGCATCGCGAAGGTTTGTGGCGCAAGGGCTTGTTTCCCAACAACTCGAAAGGTGATTCGAAAAAACTGGATTATCTGACCTATAACGGAAAACTCAATTTAGGCTACAAATTTTCGGGGGCACACTCGCTCTCGGCAGGTGTCATGGTTGCCGAAGAGGCTCCCAAGTTCTCAACAGCCTTTGTTTCGCCGCGCACCCGCAATACGACCACTCCGGGACTTTCGACCGAGAAGATCTTCTCTGCCGAATTGACCTACAACCTCTCGCTGCCCTATATCAAAGCACGTCTGTCGGGCTACTACACTACGATTAAGGATCAGTCGAAGGTGATCTCGTTCTATGATGACTCGCGTAGCTCGTTTACCAACTTTGCAATGAGCGGCATTGATAAAGAGCATTACGGGTTAGAGTTGGGCGTGCAGGTTCCTGTGTGGAATGGTATTTCGGTGGTTGGCGCATTGAGCTGGGGCGATTACACCTACACCTCGAATCCCAACTTTGTGCAGACGGTCGATAACATCGAGCAAATTGTTGCAACCGATAAAGTCAATTGGAAAGGTTACCATGTGGAGAGCTCGCCCCAATTGGCACTCAATATCGGGCTTGACTACCGCGGTCCGCGCAATTGGTTCGCATCGCTCAACTTCAACTATTTCGACAATCTTTACCTCTCGATGAACCCCTTCTACCGCACCTCTGGCGCGATTGGCTACTATGTTGGTGTGCTCACTAATCAAACTTCTACGCCCGAACAACTTGGTTCGGCAATTGCTGCAATCAAGACGATCCGAGCACAGGAGAAGTTTGACGGAGCCTGCACGTTGGGTGCAAGTGTTGGTAAAAACTGGTACATCCACCGCAACTATATGCTCGGTTTCAGCCTCGAAGTGAAGAATATTCTCAACAATCAGGAGATCCATACGGGTGGTTACGAGCAGATGCGTATGAATAAATCTCGTGCAGCAAATGGCGATCAGATTTACAGCCGTTTTGACTCGAAATATTTCTACATGCTGGGCACGACCTACTATCTGAATCTCTATTTCCGTTTCTAATCGAGAAGAATAATTAGCGTATGAAAACAATTAAAATAGTATTGGTAGCACTCCTCGGCGTGCTGGCTGTCGGCTGCTACAACGATTTCGATACCCCCGCTCCTCGCAAACTCTACAAGGATGAGGATATGGCGTTGATGGGGCTGCAACAAAAGACGATTAAGGAGATTAAAGACAAATTCGTCGCAGATACGGTGTTTAGAACTCTCTCTGGTACCGGAACCAACAAAGATTGGGCAACGACAAACACCCTTAAATTTGGACGTAAGTCGTCAATTGAAAAAGATTTTGTTGGCCTTAAAGAATGGCCCGATGCTGCCAACTTTTACATCAAGGGTAAAGTAATCAGCAGCGATCGTCAGGGTAATATCTACAAATCGCTCTACATCTATGACGGCACGGCGGCCATCGAGCTCAAACTCTATAATGGACTTTATTTGGACTATTATTTGAATTTGGATGCAATGGAGAGCCAATGGGTTTATGTGCGTTTGGATGGCCTTTATCTGGGTAATTACCGGATGATGCTGTCGATCGGCAGCACTCCTTCGGATGGTGTGAATATTGCCGGAACCCATAAGTTCTATGCCAACTCCAACGTTGACAATCCGGCCGTTGCCGCACTCAACTTTTTCCCCGGTGAGCGGGTGGCTCTTGCTTCGACCGACATCAAGGAGGTGGATGCCAGCAACTATGCAACCCTCGGAGAGGCCGATTACGGCCGTCTGGTTCGATTTAAAAACGTCCAAATCAACTACGCCGGTGTGACTTACCAAAACCCGATTGTGGATGCTTCGGGTGCCATCACAGGTTGGAGTGCCGATATTACCAAACCGGCGGTGGTCAACGGTTCTAATTCGAATCCTTATCCAAGTTGGATTGTGACCGATTGGGGCAACCCGCAGTTTGGAGCTTGGTATCGCTGGGCTTTCAACGGAGCATCGTTGCCCGAAGAGTATCAGGTCGAAAAGAATGCCAATGTACGTCTTTATGGTTCGGTGATGATGACCTACGACACCAGCAAGACCAGCACCACCGACCCCGGAGTCTATTCGATTCGCACGAGTGGTTATGCGCAATTTGCGATGCGCCCGATTCCGGCTGATGGTACGACCGGTACGGTCTTGGGCATTTACAGCATCTATGCCTCGGAGATTCGTTACGCACAATATCAAATTACGGTGAGCCGTCTGGAAGATCTCGATTTTCCGGCTGAATCGTTGTTGAGCAGTGCCTGGATGGCTCACAATACGCCGGCAGCATCCTATGTGCCGAATGTGAAGAGCAATGATAACGAGGCTACCGAGTAGGCTGGTTGTTGTGCGTTGAATATGAAAGCCGCGATCTCATTGATGGGGTCGCGGCTTTATTATTGAGGGCTCGTTATTTGTGCATGGTTGATGCGGTTATCGTTTCATTCCACAAGCTCGATGTTTGGTCATCAGTACGATGTTGTGTTGCTACTTGGGTTGTTCATCGCGTATCGTGCGACCGTTGTCTGTCGTACTGTCATAGTTGGCGTGTCTGTCGGTATCGGCATTGTCATCGGGATGGGTATGGTAAAACTGTTTGTCGTCGAGTGAATGCTTGACAAAGGCTTCGTAGAATTTATATAGCCCATTTGCCTGCAATTCATTGGCATAGACATTCGGGCTGTCCTGAAAACGCACATTGAAGTGCAACACGCCGACAGAGAGCAATACTGCCACCGCATAGGCCGGCCCCACGACAGTTTTCCAATGCCAATCCCGCAGGGTATCGGCACGGATAATGTCGCGTCGAAAGCAGTACCAAGTAATCAATAACGTGACCAGAACGATGCCCAGCGTCATCGGAAGGATTGGATAGGACTCCATGATATTGCCGGATGCCCCGCTCATGTGGGTTAGATAATCAACAGCCATGAAGTTGTAACGCACACCGAATTCGTTCCAGAAAAAGAATTCACTGACCCCGTTTAAAACGATCAGCCCAACGTGGATGGTGATGATTAGAGCGAACCAGATTGTTGGCCAATAACGGCGAAATCCGGTCGAAAAGAGCCGCAATCCGAAGGTGATTGTCCAATAGGCCAATATTCCGGCTGCGAACTGCTGAACAACGCTGCCGTATTTGTCAAAAATCGTATTGAAGAGAGCCACATAGCAGAGTCCTGCAATCAACACTCCAAGAATGATATACCCCCACGGTTTGCGATATTTTCCGTGGGTGAGGGTCAGCGCAAAGAGCATGATAAAGAGGAATCCGATCGTTGCAGCGCAGAGATCGTTGATAGCTCCCAATAGGAATATTTTGGACCATTCGCCCAACGAAAAACTCAGATCGGAAGTCTGCTCATTGAATAGCAGTACGATACGGAGCAATAAGCCCACCGCCACGGCTAAAAGCGTTAGTTTGAGATAGAGGCCCGTAATCAGGCGGATACTTTTTTGCATATGTCGTTTTTCTGTTTCTGTGACAAAGTTAGTGTTAACTGCCTAAAAAAGGCGTCCCCATCCGGGAACGCCTTTTTGAAATGGTTGAAAAAAGTGTTCTATTTTTCCTCTTTTTCCGGCCGCATGATGATTTTTGCCAAGTTGTTGTCGTCAAGAATCTTCTTAGCCATTGCCTGTACATCGGCGTTGGTCAGCGAGCGGATTGCCTCGGCTTGTTGGCCAATGTAATCGAGTCCCGAACCATATTTGGCTTGGATATACTGCATCCAACCGCCATTCTCCTCCAATGAATTATTCCACTGTTTGAGCATATACTCGCGAATCTTCTCGATATCCTCGCTCTTCGGACCGTTGTCGGCGATCTCGCGGATCTCTTTCATGACGATCTCGCGCAGCTCATCGGCCATCTGCTCATTGGTATCGAAGCTAATCGTTACGTTGTAGGTGTTCTTGGGAATGAAGCTGGTCGATTGTCTTACACCGACACCGTACGTACCGCCTTTCTCCTCGCGAATTGAGGTCAGGTAACGAGTCGAAAGTGTTTGAGTCAAGAACGAGAGGGTGAGTCTGTTTTTGATGGTGTAGGGAATCTCACCGGTGAAGGTGTAGTTCACCGAAACTTTCGGTTGCTGCATCTTTACGCGGAAATCCTCGGTAACCTCACCCTTGACCGGAGCTGCTTTGTCGTCCACAAAGGTCATTGCCTTCTTGGCGGTAGGAAGTGACCCGATATACTTCTCAACCAGCGGTTTGAGGATTGCGGGGTCGATGTTGCCGACGAAGGTGAAGACGAAGCTGTTGGCGTTAGGGTAGAGCTTGGCGTAGATGGCGGGCAGTTGCTCGAATTTGAAGTCATCGACCAGATCCAGCGAAATCATCTGGCGGCGCGGATTGTTGTTGTACAACACATCCATAACGCGCTCCTGCATCAGATAGTCGGGGTTTGCCTTTGCATTTTCGAGTTGTGCACGTAGCATCTTGACGAGATTGTTGTAATCGTTTTGGTCGAAACGCGGCTGTTTGAAGTTCAGATAGAGCAGTTGGAGCATTGTTTCGATGTCTTTGGGAGAGCAAGAACCGCTCATCGCGCTGCTGTAATTATCGACTCCGGTCTGCACGCTCACCGTTTTACCCGAAAGTTGCTTGTTCAACTCCGTAACGGAGAATTTACCCACACCCGACATAGCATTGAATGACGGCATCATCTCGCCCATATAGAACTCTGCATCGCTCAGTATTGACAAACCGCCTTTGGCTACGGCACTCATGCGTACCTCATCGGCTTTGTATTCGGTCTTCTTCACCACGATCTTTATGCCATTTTTCAACGTCCACTCCGTTGTTCCAAGTTTGTCGTCGAGAACGGTTGTCTTGACGGGCGAACCTTTGAGTGCGCTCTCATTGGCAATCAGCGGTTCTTTGACTACGTTGTCCTCATAAGCAGCAACCTCCGATGCGGTAACTTTGTCGCGAATAGCCAATATATCTTCTGTGGTAGGATTTTCGATACCCTCTTTGGCCGGTGCCGATACGAAGATAACTTGATTAGTCGGTGTTATAGCCTGTTGTGCATATGCATTGACCGCTTTCACATTGATGGATTTGATGAGTAAGCTATCCAGTTCCCATTTGGTTTGTGCATCGGGAATGGCCCGGTTCTTCTCGAAATTACTCAAATACATATCCACGTACTCTCCGTTTTGACGATCGTTGCGGTTGGTGTAGGTTTGTTCGGCACCACGTAGCAAATCATTTTGTGCCCGTTCGAACTCACTCTGTGTGAATCCGTGACGACGAATTTTTTCGATTTCGGTGTAAAGAGCCTCGAAACCGCGTGAAAGTTTGCCGTCTTGTGTCATCGCAACGAAGATCGAACCATCGAGGGTCGGAATGATGCCGACACCGCCGCCTGCACTCATACCTCCACCAAGGAACGGTGCATCGGGTTGCATGGAGATCTCCTGCAAGCGAGTATTGGCCATCGAGGAGATATATTCTTCGATGATTTCGAGCATCTCTTTGTAAACAAGTGAATTATGCTGATTAGGAGTTGCCGGGCGTTTGATCATAAGCTGTACCTTCGAGCCCTGCATTTCGGGGTCGGTGAAGATCTTGACGATCGGAGCCTCATTGTCGGGAACCGTGATAACCTCCTTTTGCGAGGCATCGGCTGCCGGAGCCGCAATATCGCTCATGAGCTTTTTGATCTTTGCTTCGGTCTTGTCTACATCGAGGTCGCCAACTACGACGATTGCTTGATAGTCAGGGCGATACCATTGGTGGTAGAAATCGACTAATTCTTGGTGTTTGAAATTTTTCAGTCCATCGAGGTAGCCGATCAAGTTGCGGTGCTCATATTTGGAGTCTTTACCCAACGACTTAATCATTTCGATCATCGAACGGAACTGAGCACCATCGCGTGTGCGTAACTCTTCTGAAATCACACCGCGTTCCGAGTCAATCTCTTCGGGCAGCAGTGAGATGAAGTGCGACCAGTCGTGCAAGATCAATAGCGCGCTGTCAACGATTCCCTCGCGAGAGGTCGGCACGTCTGAGATGTTATATACGGTTTTGTCCCAACTGGTTCCGGCATTGAGGTTTGCGCCGAACTTCACTCCGACTGTTTCCAGATATTCGGTCAGCATCTTCCCCGGCAGATTTTTCGTGCCGTTGAATGCCATGTGCTCCAAAAAGTGAGCAAGCCCCTGCTGTGCATCATTCTCCTGAATGGCTCCGACATTGTGGAGAATGTAGAAATCGGCTTGCCCCTTCGGCTTTTCGTTGTGCCGGATGTAGTAGGTCATTCCGTTTTCGAGTTTTCCGATGCGAACCTGCTTGTCGGCTGGTATCTCCGACATCGGATTGAACTGTGCGCTGGCGCTGCCCATTACGGCAACAGCAGCCAGCAACATGATGAATTTTTTCATAGGCTTTCTGTTTAGATATTCTTCTGATTTGTTTACTTTTCGGTAGTTTCTTCGGGTCGATATTCGATAATATCACCCGGTTGGCAATCCAGTTCGCGACATATTGCTTCGAGTGTCGAGAAACGGATGGCTTTGGCCTTCCCATTTTTGAGAATCGAGAGATTAGCCGGTGTAATATCTACCCGTTCGGCCAACTCTCCCAGCGGCATTTTACGCTTGGCCATCATGACGTCGATGTTGATGATTATTGCCATAGCGCGTATCTGTTTTGGGGTCTATATTTTGTGTGTGGCATATCGGGAGGTATTAAATAGTGTATTTTTGCTCTTCGCTGAGGTTTTGTCCGATGGCAAACACTTCGGCTGTGAAGATGATTAAGATACCTAAAATGATATTGGTATAGGAGATCGGGAACGAGGTGTCGACCGTATAACCGGATGCGGCTATCAGGTTGGCTGCTTTGGTGGCCATTTTCCAATCGAGAAACCCTTGCAGTAACTCCATGCCGATGGTCAGGAATCCGATACTGCGCAACGCCCACGTATTGCGTTTGTCGAGCGTGCTCTCCTCGCGGATCGAGCGGCGGATCGAGTAGATGATATAAGCCATCAAGATAATGATGATCAGATAAGCAATCGGATTGATCAGGCAGGCTACATAGAACCACGGACTTCCTCCGATCGAACTGAATGCCAACCCCATGACTGATGAGTTGGGCGCGTCTTGTTCGATTTGCATGTTGAGTGCTTGGATTCGGGCTTTAACCAGAAGATTTTGGCTGCTGTCGGCGAGGATCATCTCCTGATTCTCTTTGATGTTGATGTTGCCCAGCGTATAGATCATTCGCGGCGTTCCCGATGCCCAACTTTTGACAATGTTGTTGCCCAGCTCGGCTCCTTCGGAGAACCCTTGGCTAAAATGGGGTACGATGCTGTGAGCAATGCTGACAGCCAACACGATGAAGAACGTGATGTAGATTACCAGCAAACGTTGCAGTAATGATTTCTTATTTTGCATCTCTTCGTCTTTGTTTATTTCTATGCTGCAAATATACGATTAAATTTCGAAAAACAAATAATATTTATCGTTTTTCGATAAAATATTTTTG
>CAYOKU010000007.1:0-43814 GCA_964404645.1 uncultured Alistipes sp. | reverse complement strand
AGCAAATCAATGGCTAATGGATTTTGAAACGACCACCTTGGCTATGATTGACCTCTATTTAAAAGAAACAGACTTTGAGAAAGCTGATCTCACATATTGTTTTTAACGGTGTATTGCTCGCCGTTCTGTTATTGAACGGATGCGGTGTATCGATTAAATATTCACTTTCGGGTGCATCCATTCCGGCCGATGCCAAGACCTTTTCGGTAGCTTACTTTCCCAACAATGCAACGATGGTATCCCCGATCCTCAGCTCGACATTGACCGAGGCTTTGGTGGACATCTTCTCCCGCCGCACGCGTCTGATGCAGGTGGACGAGGGGGGCGATTTCGCATTCGAGGGCGAAATCGTCAACTATACTTCAACCACATCGTCCGTATCCAGCAACGACAATGCCCTTCTCAACCGGTTGACGGTTACTATTAAAGTTCGTTTCACCAATGCACTCGATGAGAAAGCCTCTTGGCAATCGAAAACCTTCACGGCTTTCGAAGACTACGACTCGAATAGGTTACTCACAGAGGTTGAAGGTGAATTGATTCCGCAACTTGTCGATAAATTGGTAACCGATATTTTCCAAGCATCGGCATCTAACTGGTAATCGGAAGTAGTATGGCAGATCTAAAATCCTGTTTCTTGTCCGCTGCGGCCGATGTGCCCCGACTTGCCGAGCTTGATGCGCTGTTGTCGCGCTACGCTTGGTTTGATCCGGCGCGTACGATGCGTGAGTTATTGAGCGGCGTGCGCGATCAACAACTGGCCATTACGCTGCCGTGGCGTACCGAAAGTATGCTGCGTAGCCAGCCGATCGACAGCTCGGCTCTACTGCAAATTAGCTCGGACGAGGTGATTGATCGTTTTCTGCATACGGGTAATCTACGAATCGTAGCCGAGGAGGGAGAGCCCGAAGAAGAGATACGCACCGCCCCCGAACTGGGAGATGATGATGAGTTAGTGAGCGAACCTCTGGCCGAAATCTATCTCGCTCAGGGGCTTCGAGAACAAGCGATAGCGATTTATCGCAAATTAAGTTTGCGAAATCCCGAAAAAAGTGTTTACTTTGCCGAACTTATTGCCAAAATAGAAAACAATAATTAAATTTTAAACAATATGTTATACACGATTTGCATGGTTCTGATTGTTATTGCGAGCATCTTGGTTATTCTCGCGGTTTTGGTTCAGAATCCCAAAAGCGGCATGGCCGCAAATTTCGGTGCATCGAATCAAGTGATGGGTGTACGCGAAACAACGAATTTTCTCGAAAAGTTCACGTGGACAATGGCAATCGCTATTGTCGTGCTTAGTCTTGTAGCTACGTTGGCAATGGATAAGGTACGTGTATCGGAGAGCAACGCCGCTATTTCAAAAGATGCAAAAGCACTCCAAGAGCGCGCACTCGAAGCCGAGGCTCCTGCCGCCATGCCCCAAGCCGAGATTCCAGCCGAGCAACCTGCTGCCGATCAAGCAACGGCTGAACAACCTGCCCAAGAGCAACAGAAAGCTGAATAAAGAGGAAAATCCTCATCTAATAAGAAGGGCCTGTCTAACAAGTTTAGACAGGTCTTTTCTGTGTATAGCAATAATGTTCGAAAAGCGGTTATCAGCTTTCTAAAATACCATTCATGATCTCTTTCAAATGGTAATAAAGCCTCGATTATGTTCGAAGTTTTAGACACTATTGGGTGCCGTATATGGGTGGGCAGGACACACCTCCGTTATTGAATTGATCTCATTGGAGGCTATCGAATTTCGGTTTACCTTATTCAGAACGGAAGATTATCAAAGATTTACCAACTTGTTTCATCAACCTATGACTAACAAAGAGCCGCGATTGACAATTACTTGACAATCGCGGCTCAACATAGATTGGTCGAACGTTATTTAATCCACATAAACGATCTTTGAACTATCAATACTATTGAAGAAATTAATAGTCTGACCTCGTTTGACTTTTACGGCGGTGACATTCGGACATCCACCGCAATCGAGCTCTTTGAGGTTCGGACAACCCGTAACATCGAGCGTGCGGAACTTCTCGTCATTCATATACAGATTCTGCAAGTAGCTACCCGTAATCGTGATAGAGGATGCGTAGTTACCCGTATTATAATTGTATAGAGATTGACCGTACTGAGAATCAAAAGTCTGGATCTTATTATCCCCGAAATGAATCTCCGCAAGGGGGTTATTACCAGCGTTGAAGTTTGTCAGATTATGCAACCCACTCAAATCCACCTTCGTCAGATTACACTTATTCAGATTCAACGATGTTAGCGAGCTAAACGCTGCAATACCTTCAATACTCTTGATGTCGGTGTACGACCACGCACTACCTAATGCGAGGTAGGTCAGTGTCAAACCGGATTCTGTCATCTCGCATTTGGGACCATCCACCGCAATCACATATTTGGAAGCGACTAACGCTGCGCGCCATATAGGATCGACAATATTGGCATAAATAGCGGCCGGCCCCTCTTGCTGAATTGTTACCGGAGTTGTTACACTTCCATCTTTGGCCACGAAACTGATGATTCCCGAACGTTTTGCACGCGCCGAGGCGATGTTAAACGTCATGGTAGTACCTGTCAAACCACGTGTTTCGACTTTGGTAATCCAACGAGCGTGCTCGGTCGAAATGACCGTATTGAAATCAACATTGCTACGCACGGTTATCGAAATATTACCACCGTCAGGGCCAATTTCATAGAGATCCTGTTCGGGAACAATAGCCGCTTTCAAAGCCTGAACAATGCGAATCTCCTTCGGCGTGCCACCTTCGGGACGCAAGGTCAATTTGGCAGTGCGAGCATCATAAGAGTCATTGGGAGCCACATCAAAATAGAGATACGAAGCTCCGATAGCTCTTGTCAATACCGGCGTGAGCCAATCAGATCCGCTATCGTAAGAAACATCATAGGTGTAGGGAACATTACTGAACATCTTCACCGACAACATCTCGCCAGCTGAACTTGCCAGCAACGAAGTGGGTTGCCCCTCTTGCTCCTCTCCAACGACTTCGAACAGCACACCAGCCGCCTGTTTAACAACCACGTCACGAATCTTATCTCCACAAATAAACGTATAGGTAAGCAGACGCTCATCGGCCGTAGGGTTCGGTTCAACCGTAAACTGCACGGCATCGGCACTCTCACCGGCCATCGAAGAGGGAACGCACCAACTCATCTTGCCCGACAAACGCCACTTGCTGCTACTGGTCACCACCACACTATTCTCCTCCAAGGCGGTTCCATTCGATGCGAATTCGAGCAGATCCGCGCTCACCGAGATCTCGTTAACCGGCAATATGGGTTCATCCGCTCCGCTATTTTCACTGCATGCCGACATAAAAGCCAGCGATGCCATAAACAATATTATTTTTTTCATTCGGATTTTCTATTTGTAGGTTAAATACACATCTACCAATCGACTTCGTGGCCTATGTTGCTATATACGGCTCCCGTATCATCATAAAGAATCTTAGCCAGATTATCCATGATGCTCTTATAACGTGAGTAGGGAGAACCATTGGCGTTTTTCAGGTCATAAATCACCTGAACACCATAGCCGTTATTGCGGCAATATTGGATATTCGGAACATTCGGCCAATCCTGCATATCGAGCGAGGTCGGTCCCCATTGACTTTTCTTCATACCTTTGATTGTCGTGTAGCTCGTGCTGATCGCACCGTATTGAGCGTAATACGAGTAATCGACAAAATCACCGGCAAATACCCCGTCAATCGGCATCACGAAGCCATAAAATCCCTGCTCTGGCCACGGTGTGCAAGCTCCGACAAAATAGACCGTACAGAGTTTATCGGGCATTGCTCGTTTGGTTTCGTAGCAGAGGCGTGCATAGGGTTCGGGGCCACGTTTGACACACCCGGGAGGTGTCGGATGTTTGTCGTAGTCGGACCATTCATCATCAAAATCAACGCCATCAAGCCCATAGGTAGTAACAACAGCTTTCAATTGTGCCGCAAAATCGCGCGCCGTCTGATCCGAGAGATTGGCAACACCGCTACCGTCATGATTACCCAGAATCGTAAGACACACTTTGATACCCTTCTCTTGCAACGGACGAATGTACTTATCACGATTATTGAGGATGTGCATCAAATTACTATTGATGTTCAAATAGATACGACCTGAATCTTTATCATAATTGATGTTAGCTGCAAACAGATTGACAATATCGACAATCGGTTTACCACTACGCGCCAACGTCCATTCGCCGGCATTCAGCGGATTGTTGCTGTTGCACTCTACATAGCAGATGGTAATGACACCAGTCCCCTTATCGGTAGAGGGAATCGGCTTCATAACCTTCACCAAGAGGATGTAGCCTTCCGCCTTGACATCAATACCCGGTGTAATTTGTTTCACGGCGATCGGCACTGCATAGGTTACACCTTCTGTTAGGGACACATCGCGGCGCAACGTCACTTTGACAGGCAACGACTCTTTTTTGTGCGGTGCAATCAGCAATGCGCCATCGGCTTCAAAGGTGATCAACGCTTCGGGATAAAGCGCATATGCGGTTCCATGTGTTTTATTGTAGGATTCGAGCAAGGCGGGGTCGACCCCAAGTTCGGCATCAACAGCAAACGTAGCCGCCTGATTGAAACATACACCGAATTCTGCAACGATTTTTTCCTGACGCATTTCGATCGTGTGGCGCATATCGCCCTGCTGATTCTTGACGGTGGCAACAATCTGTTCGGTTCCGTCGTAATGCTCCTCATCGGGTGTAAGTACCAGATTCTCGTTGCACGAGGCGAATAGATTGACGGCAAAAACCGCCAACGTGATCCGTAAAATTGATTTAATATCTCTTTTCATGGTTCTCTTTTTGAAAAATTAGCCACTAATTATCGGTTGTGGGCATCGCCGGCAACTGTACGGGTGTCCATTTAATCGCGGCAAACGCCTCTCCGTGGTTCTTATTCGGAGAATAATCTTTAACAAGCTGCCCTACGCCCTCATTAAATTTCCAGTAGGCAACTAATCCCGCTTCGGTGGGTTCCACCTCGTAGGCATTGTCAATCAGCTGTTCGGGTGTGCGGCAGATATTCCAGATTCGGCATTCGCATATTTCGCCGTCCAACTCACGACCCTTCTCATAGGAGTATCCGATGTGGAACGGGCGAGGTTGCATACCCATCTCGCGGCCGAAACTTGCCGGAACCATCGAGGCCACATCACTCTTCTCGGTAACCACTTCCCCATCAATATAAAGTTTGATCGACTTTGTTTTGATGTCAAATGTTACGGCCAAATGGGTCCACCGTTCGGGTTGCAACATACACTTGTCGCTGGTCATACTACCGTAAGGAGTTGTCAACTGCAATTGATTAGGAGCAAGTCCATTGTCGCTGATACGCAGCAAGAAATAGCCTTCAATACCCATTACAGATTGAATTCCGGGTTGGAATTTGTGCACATTGACAAGAGCCTCCCAAGTAAATGCCGAAAGGTTGTTACAAGGTTCGGACGATGGCTTTCCGCTCCCTTTAAAGTTGGCAATGGAGATGTAGTTATTATCCTCCATGTCGGCTACGACATTGATGAGTGCGCCGCCTTTCAGTACATAGTAGGCCGTTCTTGCGCTACGCAATACCCCGATTCCCTCACTTGAAACAATCGAAACGGGCAGTACATAGGTTTTGTCGCGCGGCAAAGTATTGATCTGCAAAAAAGTCACAACAACTTGGGTCGAGCGGGTAGTTCCCTTTAAGATCACCGCATCGGCTGTTTGCAACTGATAGTTGGTTTCGGGCAGAATAATCGCCGTGTCGTGATAAGTTTCATTATAGGTGTTCACCAAGCTCTGGTCTACCGCAAATTGGAGCTTAATATCCTGTGCGGCAGGAGTCGGAACACCGGCCTCGATAATCTTTTCCGTAGTTGCCAGACTGTTTTTCAGCGTAATTCGAGTCGTTTTCGATACGGCGTTGATATAGACCTTGTCACCGAACGAAAACTCATCCGGATTATCGTAGCTGCAACCGGCCAGGATTGTTGCACAACCGATCCATGCAATATATCTGTTTTTCATTTTCATAATTTACCGTTTTTTAGCGTGACGGATTTAGAAGGGCGATAGCCTTGCGCGTATAAGCGTAGACCATGGCCGAATTGTAGTAGTCGTTGTTGATAGCGTAGATCCCCAAGCCAACTTTCCCGAAATGAACATCGGGCATCGCAGTCCAACGAGCGGCTTCGAGGATTGCCGAAACACTCGATCCATCTGCTGCCGTAAAATAGCCGGTTTTCAGATCGGTTGCATCGGTCGAGAATGGACGTACCACCGCAATAAAACGATCGGTCGGAACCTCTTCGCGCAACATATTCATGGCAGTCACGGTCAACTCCTGCTGCGAAGTCGCATTGAGCGTATTGAGCAGAATATACCGACAATGGCCGAGAATGGATTTATCAATCAACGTCTCCGCACTACCATTGAAGCAGAGAATTTTATCGGCATGAGCATTTTTCCAAACCGAGAATTTCGCAAAAAAGGCTTTTTGAATAGCCTCAAACGCCTCTTTCTCAGCATCGGGTACATAGTTCAACGCCATGTTCACATAACAAACCGTAACGCCATCATAGCCATATTTTTCGACCCATGCAAGTTGCGTATCAACTTCGCGCTCCATATAGCTCGTCCAATCGGCTTCGGGATCTTCGGCCGACAAGGTTTCGAACTGTTCACGGATGGCCTTATAATCAATTTCAAAAATAACCTTTGTCCCTTTTGTACGGATCGTCGCCAAGTCTTTCAGCTCGTCCTGCGTAAGGGCGTTGGGGCTCATCAGCGTCACAATATCGACACTATCGGGAATGTCGCAGATTAAATGGCTGCGCGAAGGAATATTCTCTTTGAGCGAATTATCAAACCATGCATAAACGACTTGATGTTTCGACTCTTTGTACGCATTGAGAGCTGCCAGATATTTGGCATAGAGTTCCGGATTCGTCTCCTCGACCGATGGGTGACTAATATCAATTCCCTCTTGTTCTGTCCACTCGCTACATGCCGTCATGGCCACCAGCGTACACACAGTCATAAGAAGTGCCCGTATTCTGAATTTCAATCTATTTTTCATCATCGAAATGCTTATTATTTATTCCACCATAGATTCGTAGCCATGTTGTCTAAACCACCCAGCAATTGTACGGCCTCCTGCATATTTGCTGCATTGTTGGAGTATTCGAGTTGCGGATAGGGCGGACGGCGCGCCCGCAGATTGTCATCAACGATACCGTTGCTGCGATTCGAGGGCGATTTCATCAGATGCGGATAGCCCGTGCGGCGGAAATCGGTCCACGCCTCGATGCCCAACGGAAAGTTTGCAATCCACTTTTGGGTGATGATCCGTTCAAGATTTGTCTCAAAGTTATCGGTTCCATTCCAAGCGACCGTAATCTGACTCGAACGGCCGCTGAAACTGTATGCACCGATCGGATCGACATACGATTCCGGCATTGCTGTCGCATTGGCCAGATAGGTCGAAGCGTTACCCGCACCCCACTGCTCAAACGAAAGCTGCACACCGCGTTTGTAATAAGTTTCGGCATCGCCACCCATGTTCCAACCACGCAAAGCACCTTCGGCACGCAGGAACGCAACCTCAGCCGCATTGAGGATCAGAATACCATCTTTGGTCACCGAAGCCATGTTTACACTCGAATACTGCATGGCGACCTCCTTACTCGAAGGTTGTATGCCGACTCGCAAACCGTGATAACCATTGGTGATTTTGGTATCCGCACCAAAGGTTGACACCGTGAAATATTGGCTGCGACGAGGATCGCCATATCCGTTCATGTAGGACGCAATGTCGGCCGCAACGCGCGAATCGCCCCACTCACCCACGACAATCGTCAACGGATGTGTCGCCACCGGCAATAACGCATTATCGCTGTTGGACTCAATTACACCGACAATATGCGCCACCGCCTCTTCGGCTTTGGTCTGTGCCAGCGTAGCATCAACATAGGCTAAATGCATTGCCAAACGAAGTTTGAGTGAGTTAGCAAAACGAATCCAACGTTCCAGATTACCCGAATAGATGCGGTCGAGATTGGCACTGATCAACGCCGTGCGATTGGCCGTCAACACCTCGATTGACTCATCTAATTCCGTAAGCATCACTTCGTAAACCTTCTGCTGCGAGTCATAGGGATTATTCAATTGACCGTCTTTTTGCATGTGGGTATAAGGAATCGGGCCGTAAATATCGGTCACACGTGACATGGCCGACACACGCGTTACATCGGCAATGGCCAGAATCACCGGATCCTTGGTCAGAGCTTTGAGGTTGTAGTAGTTTTTGTAGACGGCAACGATCACCTCCATCGGTTTATTCAACCAGTCCTGCGTAGGATTATACATGGCAAATGTATTCTCCCACGGACGCGAATCGGCCAAATAACCGCCATATGTTGCTCCGGTAAGGATCTCTACAAATTGGTAGAGGTGCTCCTGCGCCGGAATAATGTTGTTCTGCATACCGCTCATCGCCACCGCCAACCGTTTTCCGTCTTGGTTCATCGCATCTTCGGTTGCTTCCGAGGGATTCGAATTATAGTGCTCGTAATAGCCCGTGCACGAGAATGCCGCTAACGACATCAACCCACAAAGCAGATATTTCATTAGAGTAGTTTTCATATTTGAAGTTGTGTTAGAACTTTAATCTCATGCTGAAACCGATACTGCGCAGACTCGGCATCATAAAATTATCAATTCCCTGATAGTAGTTACCGGTGGTTGCGACAGCTTCGGGATCAAACGGCGCTTTGTTGTAGATCATCCACAGGTTACGGCCTACGAGCGACAGCGTAATCTCCATCACATCGCCCAGTTTGCGGCGGGGAATCGTATAACCGATGCTCGCCTCTTGCAAACGGATATTGGTAGCGTTGTAGGTGTAAAATTGAGGAATACCCGTATTTTGGCCACCAACGGTCGAATACCATTTATAAGCATCTACCGACATCCGATCGACCTGTACGCCACCTCTGTCACGTGCCGCAGCCGAAGCCTCCGACACTCCGTAGAAATCCAACGCAGCCTGCGTTGCCGAATAGACAATGCCTCCGATTCGCGCTGAAACCAAAAAACCAAGGTTGAAATTACCGATCGTAAAATCATTGCCCCATGCCATGTTCGCTTTGGGCAATACACTACCCAACTTAATATCGCCAACCTTTGTATCAACGGCCAGATTGCCATCGGCTCCAACATAAAGATTGCCGTTTTCGTCACGGCGCACATCGCTGAACGAATAGAGATCACCCAACGTACCACCGGTTTTCAGCACAAAATGAGCCTGACCAAGACCGCCCATATCCAGTCGATCCTTATTGATCAATTCGCCTGTTTCGGGATGACGGTAGTTCTTCACCAATTCGGTGATTTTATTGCGGTTGATACTCAACGTATAGTTCGAACGCCACGCAAATTTACCCCAGCGATTATTGTACCCCAATATCATCTCGACTCCTTGGTTGCGAACGCTACCCGTCTGCACGTAGAGTTTATCGTATCCCGACGATACCGACAGATCGGGATCAAACGTCTGGTTGAATGTATTGGTACGATAATAGCTCAAATCGAGGTTGAAATGTTTGAGGAAACGCGCCGTGACACCAATCTCAAACGAATCGGTTTTTTCGGGTTTCAACTCTCCCATCGGATAATGCGATTTATTCTCCCAATCTTTCAACGAGTTATTCCACGCAAAGGTCGTCTGCGCCAAGAATCGCGCAAAGGGCATACCGACCGAGGCATAGGAGGCGCGTAATTTGAGGTACGCAAGGTTTTGGGGCATGTTGAAGATCTCCGAAAGTACGAGCGATGCGCCGACCGAAGGATAGAAGAACGAACTCTTCACCGAATGGGGGCCGGCCAACTGCGAAGGCCAATCGTTACGAGCCGTAACAGTAACAAAATAGGCGTTCTTATACCCCAACTCAACACTTGCAAAGACCGATTGTACCTGATCATGCCAAGCTGTGCGCAGGCGGCTGGTCTTTACATCGTCCAGATGCATCTCGTTGAAAAGGTTGGCAATACCCGTTTTATTGTTGATCGGGCCACGAATCTGGCCTTCGTCAAGGCGCATATCGGAAAACGATCCTCCGATGTTGGCATGCAACGAGAAATCCTCACGGAATGTCTTGTCGATATTCAAAATAGCATCGCCGTAAGCCTGCTTATCGTTGGTTGTCGTGATGCCGTAAAGACCATAATCGGAGCCTTGAATCAACGTAGAATTGGAGGTCGCATAGAATTTCTCGGTAAAACGTCCCGTCGAGTTATCAATACGAATACGACCGATGACATTCATCCAATCGGTAATTTTATAGGTCGCATTGACATTGAACATATATCGGTCGCGTTTATTCTCGCGCAAATTGCAGTAGTTGATCCAATAGGGATTCTGGCCGTTCAGCTCATCGAACCCCTGCGGCCAATATTGCGTCATGATCTTACGCGCATCGTCATATCGGCGGAACATTTTGATATCCTGCCAGTCATCACCGCGCGGAAAAAGATAAGCCGTAACCAGCGGATTGGCATAGGTACCTTGATTGGTCATATTCAAGTCGGACTGATTGATGTAGGTTGCACCCACGTCAAGAGTCAACTTATCGGCTATCAACTCGGTCGTATTGCGGAAAGTGAAGTTATAGCGATCGTAACCGTTGTTGGGGATAATGCCGCGGGAATTGACCGCTCCGGCCGAGAAATAGGTTTGGTTACGCTCCGATCCGGAGGAAATGGCAAAAGACTCCGTGCCAACAATACCGACCTGAAAATAATCATTTTGCGGTGTGTAGCCGGTTCGATTGGAAGCACTTAACTTATGCCCCCAACTTTTATTGAGAACGGCTGTCTCCGACGAAAGCACGCCCGTACCATAACGATTTTGGAACGAGGGCATGACAAACGGTGACAAAATCTCCGTATTACTCGACACGGTGACTTGGGTTCTACCAACAGCACCGCGCTTCGTCGTAATTACGATGGCTCCATTGGCGGCATTACTACCGTAGAGTGCTGCGGCCGCAGCTCCGGTCAGTACCGAAATGGATTCAATATCTTCGGAGTTAAGGTCGGCAATCGCTTCGGTAGCCCCCTCCGATCCGTGTTCCGTTCCGGCCTTCTTCGTGTAGTTGAACATCGGCACACCGTCAATGACGTAGAGCGCGTTGCTCGACTGTTCGATACCTTTCGTACCACGCATCACCACCTTCGAGGCACCACCGACACCCGATGAACTGCTGTTGATCGTAACACCAGCCACTTTACCACTGAGCGAATTCATAAAGTTGGCGTCCTTGACAGCCAGCAGTTTGTCACCGTCAACCTTCTGCACATTGTAGCTCAATGCCTTTTCCGAACGTTTGATGCCCAATGCCGTCACCACCACCTCGTCTACGGTCAAAGCCGATTCGAGAAGTGTAATCGTTACGCTGGTACGGTTAGCAACAGCTACCGCTGCTGGTTCGTAGCCCAAGTAGTTGACCTCTAAAACCGGACTCACACCAGCAGCCGAAACTTCGAGCGCAAACGCTCCGTTGGCATCGGTCGATACTCCGACCGTAGTGCCTTTCAAAATGACGGCTGCTCCTGCAATCGGCTTATTGTCGGCACTAACAACCGTTCCTGACACAACTGCTTTGCGAGGAGAGGCCGCCGGTGCGGCAACTCGTTTGAGCAAAATCTGTCGTTCACGAATGATGTACTCCGTATCGGTTCCCTTGAATAATTGGTTCAGAATGGTTTCGATCGGTTTGTTTTCGAGTTCGATTTTTACGATCCGTTTCAGATTGACCGCATCTGCCCCATAGACAAAAATATAATCACTGCTCTTCTCGATATAGGTCAGCACCTCTTTCACACTACGAGTGCCGCGATCCGCAGCAACTTCGGTCTGAGCGGTGGCAAACCGGATACTAAATGCAAATAGAACAAAGCATAACATCTTTGAAAAATATGCCAGCCGGAGAGCTATATTCTCAATATTATTCATACATTTGTATGTTTTTATACTAATAACTGTTGGTTTAAAAATTCGTTTCTAAGTCGGTTGATATTGCAGTATCAGCCGATTTTTTGTGTTAGGTAAGTAGATTAGCTGGGTTATATCATAGGCTACGGTTTTTCGGTGACTACTATTTTATCCGCCTCGATGCGATAATCCAAATCCATCAACAGCGAAAGATTATCCATGATCGTGGCAAAATTTCCACTCATATCGAGTTTTCCGGAGATGATCTTCCGGCCAATTTGATCGCTGAACTCGATATCGTATCCGAATTGATCCGAAAGCTCGGCAAACAATGCACGCAGAGTCTTTCCATCGAGGCACATCATATCGTAACGCCAAGCCACATAGGGGGCAACATCTACCTCCTGCAACGACATGTAATCGCGCTCAATTTCAACCCGTTGATTGGGCAACAGCTCCATGGTGGCATCGTCGTCCGTGGTGACACTTACACGTCCCTCGATCAGGACGACCGAGGCACGACCTTCGGATTGGTAGGCACTGACATCGAAGACCGTACCGAGTACTTTGACTTCAAACCCGGCCGCACTCACCACAAATGGACGCGAAGCATCTTTCGACACATCGAATATCGCTTCGCCATCGACCGCTACACAGCGACGACTCTTATCGAAACGAGTCGGGAAGGCGATCTTCGTACCCGAATTCACATAGATTTTGGTATTATCAGAGAGTGTGACGGCATATTTCTCGCCTTTGGGAACAATCAACACATTATAGGCCGCCGATTTATCATCGGACTTACGCAGTAGAATCCGTTTATCGTTGATGGTAATATTGCCTTCTGCATCGTAACGCAGACGATTGTCACCACAAAGCCGAATCGTCACATCATCCACTTGCAACAGCCCCTCTTGCACGGATTCGGCAGCAGGCATATTACCAAGAGCCGACAGGAGGTCGCTCTCCATCGTATTGCCAGAGAAGGTGATATATCCCAATCCGCACGCCAAGACCAACGAGGCTGCTACACCATACCACCATGTGGATCGTTTTGAGCGCGATTTCTGCAACGACTGTTCAACTACACGCCGCTCTACGGCCTGCCACGATCGCTCGGCATCCAACCCATCGGTCATCTGCGATTCTTTCTGTTCGACACGATCGGCCAATGCATTGGCCTGTTTAAGGAATTCTATTTTTATCGACTCTTTTATCTTCACCTTTTTGCATATTATTCATAAATATTACGAGCGAATACTCAAAATGTACTCACTCGCATCTATTTTTTTTCAAAAATTAATTTTCAACCTCGATTAGTCGGTATAACGCTCGGCATAAAGACGTCGTAATTTGGCAACCGCACGGCACATAAGATTTCGGGAGGATTGACTATTGATTCCCAGAACAGAGGCAATCTCATCGTGGCTGAGCCCCTTGGTAAAGAAGAGATAGACAACCTCCTGCTGATTGGGTGATAGTTCTTTGAGCGCAGAGAGTACAAAGCGCAGCCGCTGCTCCGACACTTCGCCATCAGCCGACAATGGCGGAGTGTAGGCAACCTCTGCCTCCGAAAACGGCATATCGGAATCAAACACGATGATTGTTTTTCGGCTGCGCAACACATCGACAATTTTATGACGAAGTGCTTTAAAAAGATAGGCTGACAGATAGGTCGTATCAGACAACGACCGGCCGTTTTGGATCATCTTGACAAAGAGATCCTGAATACAATCTTCGACCAATGTCGAATCTTTCACCAGATGCCTTCCGTAGGCCGTAAGCCGCGGATAATAGAGTAGATACAATTGATGAAAGGCATCCGAATCCCCATCCAGACACCGCCTCCACAAATTTCGCTCATCCACGGCAAAGATCATACGTGCCATGACGTTACGAAACAAATATTCAGCTGACAAGCAACTCCGATCGCGATCACATGGGTCGCCGGAGTCAAAATTAGAGAAGGCATGGTTAGTATATAAGCTGGTTTAGGGCGAACAAAGCTAAACAATTAAAACGAGAATTCATAAACCTGCCCGAAATTTTTATCCCGCACAAGCCGAGTATATAGACCCCATGAGAAGAAAAAGATGTCCATTTTTTGCTTAAAATGAACATCTTTTCATAGAAAGAGTGCGATCACGATTTGCAATCGGCCGAACGTGCTATAATCTCCAAAATTTGTTCGTTCTGAATGATCTTCATACCATGACGATCATCGGTGATTCCATCGGTTAAACGATACGTATATCGCGGCACATTCTCCTCCATCACCGTAGGCAGATAACGGAAAATCATATCCGGACAATGTTCGCGCAACCAAATTCCGGCCTCCATAATATGCGTAGAAATTACAAAGTTGCACCGCCCCATCTGCGAAAAAGATTCAATCAGAGCAACCGTTGCATCATAGGCATCTTTGACATTTGTACCTTTAAACAATTCATCGAAGATAACCACCAAGTGTTTCCCCGTAGCGACCTGTTCGGCGATCTGTTTTACACGCAGTACCTCGGCATAAAAATGGCTATATCCGCGATTGATATTATCGGGAACGTTGATTGAGGTGAAGATCCCATCGTGCACGGTAAAACGCATAGCGTGAGCCGCAACCGGAAAGCCGATATGCGCCAGATAGAGCGCAATGCCCAATGATTTCATCAGCGTAGATTTTCCGGCCATATTTGCTCCCGTCAGAAAAAAGACATTACGCCCCGTCTGCAATGTCACATCATTGGCCACAGCTCCGGCGATACGCGGGTGATAGAGTTGCCGAATATCAATAAACGAACGCTCTTCGGTTACCGCCTCCGGATAACAAAAATCACGTTCGCGCGCCACGGTCGAAACCGAAACAAGCACATCAATACGTGTTACAAGTTCGGCCAACGCACGCAATTCACGTCCGATTGTCACCAATAGAAAGTAACGAACCGATGCAAGTTTCAAAAACGAGCAAGAGGCGCGCTGTTCGTATAACATTCGGTTGAGTTTCGGTTGCGACAACCAAGCGATCGCCTCGTCAATCTGCGGCGACAATGAACACTCCCCCACACTTTGGCGCAAAGCCGGCAGATAATCGGCCAATTGTTTCATAAAATCAAGAGCCGCAAACGTGTTTTCGGTCAACAACTCGTAGCGTTTATCATGCATCACCAGATGTGCCCCATAGAGCATGGCTATGTTCGTATAGGCCGACAACCTGTTTAGCGTAATCTCTTCGGAGAGAAACTGTTCGAAACCATCGGTTTGCTCGATCGAAAACGGGAATATCAATGGATGCGCTGCAAACGAGGCAAAAAGTTTGATCCGCTCGTTGATCTCAGCAGCGGATGTCAACGGAGAGCGGAACATCTGTTCAATCAACGCATTACCGCTACGGCTCACCGTATGGTTGAATAGATTAATCATCGAATTGGCCTTGTACTGTCCCAGCAGATTGAGGTCATCGAGCGTCTGTTTATCGGTTATAAATTCCATATGCGTTTTACTTTGAGGCTCCGTTTCGGAAAGGGGACTCCTCCAAAAGTTCCAAGATCCGTTCGTTGCGAATAATCATCATCCCGTGACGGTCGGCCGTCACGCCGGTTGCAAGCCGATAGGTGTACTGCGGCACGCTGCCTTGCATGGTGGTCGGCAGATAGATAAAATTGACATTGGGACAACTATCGCGCAAGATTTCTGCCGCCTCGACAATATGTGTCGATATGATAAACAACGCATTACGATTGCGTGCAAAAGCCTGTACGATAGCTATCGTGGCATCGTAGGCATCGCGCACATTGGTTCCGCGGAACAGTTCATCAAAAACAATCATCAGATTGGGATACTCTCCTACACTCTGGGCGACCTTTTTCACGCGCAACACCTCGGCATAGAAATGGCTATAACCCATATTGAGATTATCGGGCAGGTTAATGGTGGTAAACATCCCACTCCGAACGGCAAAGCGCATCGACTGCGCTGCCACCGGAAAACCGACATGTGCCAGATACATCGCCACCGATACCGACTTCATAAAGGTCGATTTTCCAGCCATGTTCGCACCCGTTAGAAAGATCATATTGTTCGAACGGTCGATACACAAATCGTTAGCCACCGGATGATCCAAAAACGGATGATACAGGCCTCGCACATCAAGAATCGTCGCATCATCGGTCGCCACCGGTTCGGCAAAGGCGAATCCACGTTGCTGCGCCACACGCGCCACACACATATAGACATCTATCTCATAAAGAATCGAGAGCATTCTGCGCAAAACATCGTTCTGCTTAAACCGGAATATTTTATCATACTCCGAAACCGATTCATAGCCGATCTTCCGGCTATCACGCTCCTGCTCGCAACAGCAAAAGGCATCGCTCGAAACGAGCGCGTGCAAGAGCCCTATATTTTTTTCATAATCGGCTCCAATTTCACTCCACGGATATGCCTGTAACAGATCACGTGTACGATTGACCAATTCGATCACCGCGAGAACTCCCTTGTGAATCTGTTCGAAAGCTCCGTCCGCCCCCATGGCCGAACGCACCTTACGTCCCATCGTATTGTCTTGCAAATCGAGCTGTGACCGTTCATCGGTATTGCTCAGATAGTACTCTACCGCATCAAAAACCGTATTAGAGAGGGGAAATTCAGCCTTGTGTGCCCCGAAAAAACGAATCACCCGTGTCCGCTGACAGATCCGATCGAGATCATCGAGCGGCGTTTGAAACATGGTTTGCAGCAAAGCCGCCCCTCCTCGGGTGGTTGTCTGGCAAAACAGTTCGTAAATAGATTTTTTACGTCCCGATTCGAAAACGCTCAGATCACCGAGCGTCTGTTTATCAATAATAAAAGCCATATCAGGTTCAAATTAAGATTTGTCCGAAACGATTCTTGCATCGTTTCGGACAAACCAGACATTAGCGACTCCGGCGGCGCAGCCACAGCACAACCGCAAAAATAAGCAGAATTGCAGGAAGAATCCACACAAGGACCAATTTGACTACCTTCACACCTCCGCGTTCGATTGTAATATGATCGTCGTTTAACGATGCTCGGCGCACATCAATCGGCACTTCATTATCCGACATCCACAAAAAGGCTCCCTTTAAGAACAACATATTCATCGCGCTAACGCCGTTACGAACTTTTGTCAATTCGCTTGTCGCAAAACAATCGCTATCGCCCATAAAGAGAATCTTCTGAGTACGCCCGTTTATCGAACGTGAGGCCGCCAATGCCATCGGGATCGGACCTTTTATTTCGGTTTGATAGTCGAATTCGGGACGAGTATCGACAAAATCAGTGGTCTGTCGTTCGATCCACGAACCACGCTCGCTCATCAATACCGTATCGACCTTAAATTCTTCGACCGGCGTAACACCCAGACCAGCCGCATCGGGCATGGTGGTGATGATGTCGCTCTTGTGCAGCATTTGGAAGAGATAGCACAACTCCGCAGCTCCTGCGGTCAGGTGCGACAACACCAGATTACTCTGCCAATCGCGATGCGGTTTTACCACACAACCCGTTAGAATTTCGATACCGAACGGAGCACCCAACACATTCATCGCCTCACGACGGCGCGGCTCTCCAAGGATAATCAGATTGCCGCCACGGGCAATATAAGCCTCATAATTGACGAGTTCCGCCTCGGTAAACGGCGTTTTGATATCGGAGATCAGCACAATGTTGATCTTCTCCGGAATCGGTCGCACAAACGAAACGGTGTCAATATCGAACCCTTGGTTAAGCAGGGCATTACGCTCTTTGGGACGGCGCACAAATGTACCATAATCGCGATCACCCATTGCATCAATATTGCGTTCGCCATGACCTACCGAGAAACCAACGGTTGGCAACTCCATTGCAATCCGTTTCAAGGCTGCCGATATTTCCGGTTCGGACGGATGTTTTTCGAAATCATCAAACAAACGCAAACGCACCGATTCGCCACTTTCGCGTTGCAGAACACGGACTGTCTTATTTTTCTCGCTACTCAGGTCGATAATCTGACGAATTTGCTCCGGACGAAGAACTTTGGAGGTATCCACTTTGTAGATCTCGGCCACCTTCTCCATCTTTTCGCGCAACGTTGCCCCCGGGTAACGAGCATCAAGATAGCGATTCTCACACTCATCATAGTAATAGACGTATTTCATCTTGATCTCCGGTTTAAAACGGAGGTAGTGCTCAAACCGAGCCTTGTCGTTATTACGAGCCAATGGGCCAAAAAGCAGGAAATCATCATCAATCAAATTGGCATAGGTCGTAATGGTCAAACCGCCCGACAATTTTTCGATAATTTTCTGACTATTTGGAGTCAAGGTGTAGACTTTGTTATCGGTCGAATCGTAGAAATATTTAAAGATCGGCCGTGAGGTGATATAACCGCATCCCAACATAATCACAAATACGAGCAGATAACGACCAACTACAAGCAGCATCCGCGATTTCTGTCGTGCGGCATTGAATCGAATCTGAGTAAGTCCCATAAAGAGAGCGATCACAATCAGATAATAGAGTATATCCTCGCTATTGAGCAATCCGTATCGGAACGAATCCGTCCGGTTATTCATCGCCAGCCAATAGGTGACATCACGAATGAAATCATACTGTTGCCACCATCCGGCGACCATATTCAACACCCCCAAAACGGCATAGGTTCCGATTGCAGCCACCACCTGATACGAGGTAAGCGATGACATAAAAATACCGATCGCAGCATAAGCCGCAAAAAGCAGATAGATGCCGAAAATACCGCACAGCAACACCGAAAAATCGAGGTTGTCAATGATAAAAAGACCATAGATACTAATTGCCAAGAGCGGAGCAATCATCAACCCGCCGTAGATCAGCATCGACAGATACTTGCCCCATGTGATGTGTAAATTGGTTATGGGTGAGGCATAGAGTAATTTAATCGAACCACTACTGAACTCACGGCTGAAAACGCCCATCGTAAGCAATGGCACATAGAGATAGATCGAACGGATCATCTCCGAGATCACGCCGCTAAAACGCGTATAGATTGTTGTTCCGCCACCAAGACTCCGACCAACGGCAATCGCATCGACATATTGCCCCAACACACCGGAGAACGAGAGCGATGCCTGCACCAAAAAACCAATCAGAATGAGCCATGCCACAGGAGAGTAGAACAAGGTTTGCAACTCGGCGCGTGCTATTTTGTAAATCATTTTCATATCGCAGGTAGTTATTTCTGGTTGTTTTTAGAAGAGAGTTCGGCGAAAATTGCATCCAACGAAGTCTTTTCAAGCGAGATTTCACTCAATCGCAAATTCTGCTGAACACATTGACGGATAATCTGTTCGGTGATGCGGTCGTTGCCGTCAAATTTGAGCCGATAGCGGTTACAGCCCAACTCCTCGACCCCAAGAATGCCTTCGAATCGAGCCAACTTTTCGCAATCAACCGCCTCCACAAACGAACACCAGATCGTATCCGGCGTGATGTAATTATCAAAATCATCGACTGTCCCCGCAAAGACAACTCGCCCCTGTTCGATCATACGGATATGATCACATGCTGCCTGAACCTCGGAGAGAATATGGGTGGAAAGCACCACCGTATGGTCCTGTGCAATATTTTTAATCAGATTCCGGATATCCACGATCTGGTTTGGATCCAGTCCGTTGGTCGGTTCATCCAACACGATAAATTCGGGATTATGGATCAAAGCCTGCGCAATCCCCACACGCTGCTGGTAACCGCCCGAAAGATTGCGAATCACGCGCCGGCGAAAATGTTCAATCGAACAGATGTCCAACACCCGATCCACCGCCTTTTTTACTTCTCGGGCAGGGATCCAATGCAGATTAGCACAATGAACCAGATACTCCTCGACTGTTAAGTCGGGGTGCAGCGGCGGTTTTTGTGGCAAAAAACCGATCTGTTTTTTTGCTTCGACCGGATACTTCAACAAATCGACTCCCAAAACCTGTACATCGCCTTGTGTCGGTTTAAGCACGCCACACATGATATTCATAGTAGTGGATTTTCCAGCACCATTTGAACCCAGCAATCCGTAGATGCCCCGTTCGGCAATTTCAAGATTGATGTCTTTAACCGCCCACTGTACCGAATAGCGATGCGAAAGATTTTCGATTTTTAAGATTGGTGTCTCCATGGAGTTTTTTTTAATGCAAGCAAAATATCCCCCGAGAGGGATATTATGCTCTTTGAACTTTTTATTTATGGGTAAAACGTTTCTATTGAGGTTTGTAGCACATCGACACAATTTCGCCAGCCATCGCTTTTTGATCCCAAACAATCGGTTCACTACCGGCCGTACTGGTGATATTGATGCAGTAAAGACTACCTCGGTACTCGCCGGAGGGCGAATTAACGCCCACATAGAGGCGATCTTCGGTTGTATTAAAAATCATAGAGACGATTTTGTCGCCGTCCGTACCCAACGTATAGACCGGCTCGGTCGAAAACAAACCGCTTTCGGTGCTCATACTGTAAATCTTATTTGCTTTTGCATAGTAAATGCGCGGTACGGTGGTCATTCCGACAATCACTTCGGCTTTATCAATGCCTGATTCTGTAATCACACTTTCACTGAACGTACCTCGTTCCATATCACCCGAGGGGCCTCCTTGATACGGCGATTTAACCGTTGGCGTATATCTCACCAGCGACAAGGTGGAGTTGTCGGGACTCTTTACGATAAAGTTGAATTTCTGCAAGTTGTCGCTTGCCATCATCGCTACGATCGAATAACCGTGATATTTGCGCGAAGAGAGCGTATAAGGTTGCGCCGAGTAGCTACTTGTTATCCATAGCTCTCCGGCTGTTTTGTCCCAAAAGACAAAGCCGGCTTGATATTTGGCCCAGTCCGTAATGCAAATAGCACAATCGGCTACTTTCACACTATTCGGGTCGAGGTATTGCGATTGGGTCATCCCGACCAGATAGTGAGCACTGTAATCGAAATCCCAGAATTTATCTCCGCCCACGACTGCGTACTGACTACTCATGTTTTTGTTATATATAAAAGTTTTCAGCGGAGTAGTCGGAGATTCGATCAACTTAGAGACCTCCAAGGTGTTGTTGTCCAGCTTCGCCGAATTTCCTGACGGATCGGTAAAGACATAGATCATTTTCGAGCTGAAATTACCAGTCGCATAGGCAACACAATAGGGTGTCGTCCCCAATGGAAAGGTGGGATTAATGGCACTATAAGCATCTTTTACAGGTTTCTCATTGGCCTTATCGGTGCGCATGAATGACAACAACGATTGGTTGTTAAACTTGCTCAACAAAACCACACCGGTCGTATAGACGGTTTGCGTAGTGATAAAAAACTTCCGAAAGAATGCACAATCTTCGTTGTAGATCTTCAATCGACCTTGCAGGGTTCCCAACTTACCACTTTGATAATGCAGAGCGGCTTCGGTTCCAATCACCTTTCCCTCTAACAACCACTCATAAGAGAGGGGTTTCTGAACACCCTTCTGTTTAACTTTCGGAGCATTGATTGTCAAAACATTCGGCAAATCGACCGTATGGTTTTCCGGCAAATCTTCGCCGTCCAGTTCGATATATGAGAGCGGAGTGGTTCCCATCTCCGAATCATCCCTAATGCAGGAGACCGCACCTAACAACACGATTCCCGCCAGCAATATATTTTTTATTTTCATGACTTTCTGACTTTAAACGTTAAACCGGCCATACAACATTCGAAGGGAAGACGACCCCTTCGGTGGGATGTGCTTCAAAATAGGCTTTAACCTGTTTGAAAACTTTCAGGTATTTATACTGATTATCGGTCCACTCTGATATTTTATTGGGTATTTCATACCCCGCGATTTCGATAAATTTAAGGTACTTATAAGGGTGAAAATCGCCGAGATACGACTTGCCTCTCGACCACCATTTCGGTTCTGCCAACGCATTGGTAAACTGGAATATCGCAATGCGTTTATTGGCAACGCGCAATCCGAAATCGGCATTACTCTCCACTTGAAGAACCAGCTTAAATTCGCTGATATTGTCCAGTGCTGCACGGTTGATCACAATCGGAACAAACCCGTTGACCGAATCGGCTGCCATCTCATACTCCGACTCCAATGCAGCATAATGCGTCCCTGCCACCGCCGTAGTACGATCGGCCACCACCGAAACTTTAAACCGGCGGCTCTTACTCGATTTATTCCCCAACACTTTTACCGGATAATGGTAGGTATAGGAGGTTACCGAGAGCGCACTGGTTCCAAAGGTATAATACAAGCTATCTTTGGGAAAATAGATTTTGTCCGAGTCTTCGTACATGACCACCGTCTCTTTACAAGCCGTCATGTAGCAGCAGGCCCATATGGCCAAAGCCGCGGCGATTATTCTTATTAAACTTGTTTTCATCGTCTTCTGCATTAATTGTTATTACCACCGTATTCAAGTTCGGCATCGGGCCACGGGAGGATGAAAATCTCCTTCGAAGGCTTGATGTCGTAGGAAGGATAATTATACCACCGCATGTGTTTGAAGCCCTTGAACAGCCGTTTGTGATCGAAGAATAGTTGGCCTTCGCCCCACAACTCTTTGTAACGATCTTTATAGAGTTCATCCTTGAACTTTTCGGGGGTGTTGACATCGGCATCGGGCAGATTGGTCAAACCGCGACTATGACGAACATCGTTCAAATAGGAGATTGCTTTCCCCGAATTTTCGGGATACCACCCCTCCGAAGCGATATAATACATCTCAGGCAGACGAAGCAGGCTGACTCCCGTAACCAATTTTTTAGGATCATCGCCCGAAGTCGCTTCGCTGCTCAACATCCGAATATAAAAATAGCTGCTACCCGACTGCTTGAATAGATTCGTCCACCGGTAATCGGTCGAAAGTCCGGTAAATTTACTGGTTTCGTAGATTGCAGGGAGATTTCCTCGCGGATACCGTTTTCTACCAGCCAATCCCGTGTTGAGGAACTGGTTATACACCGTAGTATATAAATTGATATTCGACAAGCCCCACAACAATTCGCCACTGGCCGGATAGGCCTTTACCGCCGGATATTGTTCGGGAATGGTCAATGAAAATTTGCCCGACTTTATCACCTCATCGGCATAAGTACGCGATTTCACCAAATCGCCCATGGCTTGATAGACACGCGCCAACTCCGCCTTTACGGCATAAACATTCATCATCGAAGTACGATATGAGGTGTAACCGGACGAGGTGGATGCCGGAGGATTTGTAATTTCACATTCGGTGAGAATCCGTTCCGCCTCGGTCAGGTCAGCGATAATCTTGCCGAATGTATCTTTCAGCGAATAGACCTTTTTATTGGTAAAATCATAGGTTTCGGAGTAGGGCAATCCACCCGCTTCGGGATTTGCAATATAATCATCGCAGAAGATCCGTAACAGGTCGAAATGGACATAGGCACGCACGGCAAGCATCTCGCCTTTAAAATAGGCATATTCGGGAGATTCGTTGAAATTAGCCCCTTTGAGATGATCGAGAATGTTGTTCACATAGGAGATCAACTTGTAGCTATTCGACCAGATGGCATCAATGGTCGGACGAACGGTTGCGTGTTTATAGTCGTGTTCGAGCAACTTGGTAATATCATCGGGAGAGGTGCTACTGGATTGATAGAGCATGCAAACATCGTCCATAAATCCGTAGGTAAGAGTGCGGCCATACATGTTGGTACTTGCCAGCGAAGCATAAACGCCCAACACGGCCGTGCGATAACCTTCAACATCCCGAAACAGTTCGTTATCGGTAGCTGTACCCTTCTGTCGAACATCAAGGAAAGCGTTGCACGAGCAGAAGAGCAGCAGGGCGGATAAAAACGATAAATATCTTTTCATAGTGATTCCGAATTAAAAAGTGGTACGTAATGAGAACTCAATACTACGGGCAAACGGATACGAAAGACCACGTTCCTGTTTGATCGTCGAGAGGTAGGTCAGATCATTCGACAGAATTTCGACTCGAAGCTGGCGAAGACGTAATTTCTGAATCACATTTCGCGGAAAATCATAGGCGATGCTGATCGAAGAGAGTTTTATGCTGTATTCATCCTGCACGAAACGACTTGTCTGATAAGGCGTTTTCCATTGCGAAATATCAACATAACGGGTCTGATCGCCGGGGTTCTTCCAACGACTTGTAAAGACTCGGCGGTCTGCATTTTTCTTCGGGTCAGCTCCCTCGACACGGGTAACGAGTGTCGAATTATAGATCGTTGCGCCCAAACGGTAGGACATAATGAGATTGAGCGAGATACCTTTGTAGGTCAGATACGAACTGATGCTACCGTAGAGGGTCGGATCGGCATCTCCGAAGACCACCTTGTCGCGATAATCGTAATCGAAGGTGTACTCTCCGTTGCGCTTGATGTAGATCTCCTTACCTGTTGCCGGATCAACTCCCGCCGAACGAACAACCTTGATCGCCGTTGTCGACTCCCCTTCGGCATAGACAGGCAGCGCCGAGGTGGCATTGGTTGTTGAGTTGTTCTTTTCATTGAGGGCTTTGAGCGAGTTACTAATCTTGTTGATCGTATTTTTATTGTGTGACATGGTGATACCCAGATTCCAGTTCCACTCTTTGGTGCGAATAGGAACTCCACGCAGCATGATGTCGATACCGCGGTTCGAGATCGAACCCATATTCATCTTAACCTGATTGACACCCAACGATGGAGCCGTAGTAATGTCGAGCAACAGATCATCCGTGATTTTATTATACCAATCGAACGTCAGGCTGAATCGATTCTTGAATAGATTGGCATCCAAACCCACGTTGTATTTGGTGGTACGTTCCCATTTCAACGCCGGATTGCCAATGGTTATGGGGGTAGCACCGACTCCGATCAGATAGAACAGATTGGGGTCATACTTATAGGTCGTGAGTGACTGGGTCGGATCAAAGTTCACATTACCGACTGTACCGATACTGGCACGGAGTTTCAAAGTGCTGGTCGCCGGATCGAGATGCAAGAATTTTTCATTATGCAGGTTCCAACCGCCACCGATACTCCAAAACGGAGCAAACCGATTTTCCGAACCGTATTTCGACGAACCTTCATAACGGAACGATCCATCGATGTAATAGCGGTTGTTGTAGATGTAGTTTGCCGTCAAGAAATAGCCAGCCATGCGCGATATCGAATAACTACCGCCCGGCGTATCGGTCGAATAGCGTGTAGCAAACGAAATATGATCCAATTTATCCGACATGATCCCGATTGCCTTGGTCACCACAGCATCGTCTGTCTGTGACTGGATGTTGGCTCCAGCCGACAAGCTCAACCACGAATTACGTACAAAACGTTTGTTATACGAAAAATAGATTTTACCTTCGTAATTCAAGCTCTTATTGTTGGTGATGTTCATACTGCCCCGCTGCGAATAGTCGAGTGTTGCAAATTGTTTCGAATCGGGTGACGTGTAGATCGAATGGTCGTTCTTTCTTTTGTTGAGTGAGAACGATGCATCGACACGCAGATCTCTCGTAATGTCGTAACGCAGATCGAACACATTGTTGAAATAGAGCTGTTCAGAGCGATTATAACTACCCAACGATGCCTCGTAGAGCGGATTGGCTACATCATACGACAAATTATTGTTGATCGAACCATCGAGATTGTAGGCTCGGTCGTAGGGGTTTAACTCTACATAATTTGAGAAAGATCCATATTTAGACTCTTTGCTGTTGACCGAGGTAATCGTGAAACTATTCTGGAAGAAGAGTTTTTTGGCCAGATTGTACGAAAGTTTAAAATTTAACCCCACACGATCACGCCCCGAATCCTTCATAACACCCGGCTCACTTCCGTAACGCAGACCCAGACTGTAACGAATATACTCATCACCACCATAAGCATTGATATTGTGGTTATGAACAAATGCGTTCTGTAACGGCAGCGACAACCAATCGGTATTTACCCCTTCGCGCACCCGTTGATAACGCTCGTTGTAGATCTGATCTATTTGAAGACCGATATTTCCGGCCTGTCCCAGCGGATGAAGTCCGGCAAGCACCTCGTACTGCAATTTTTCAGACGCATTGAGCAGATCATATTCGCTCAAATCGGGGAATGTGGCTCGCACGGTTCCCGAATAGGAGATTCGAATACGCCCAGGTTCGAGTGCTTTGGTAGTTATTACGATCACTCCGTTGGCGGCTCGCGAACCGTAGAGAGCTGTTGCCGAGGCATCTTTGAGCACCATGGCACTCTCGATGTCATTTACATCCATATCATAGATGTACTGACGATCCACCTCGGCTCCATCGACAATAAAGGTCGGCAAATTCGACTCGCCTTCGAAACTACTTCGTCCCTGCACAACGATTTCGGGCAGCGCATTGGGGTTCGATCCGGCCGCGTTATTCTCCACAATCTGCATTCCCGGAACAAAGGCCGAAAGACTTTGTAACACGTTTTTCGTACCCATACGCATCAACTCATCGCGTTTTACCGTAATAGCCGAACCTGTGAAACTATTTTTCGATTTATTACCAAAACCCGTAACGATAACATCCCCAATACTCGCCGCATCCTCCTCCATCACAATCGTGAAATCCTTCACCGGTCGATGAGATACGGCCACTTCGCGCGTTTTCATACCGACAAACTTAAACAGAAGAACCAGATCTTCGGTCGGTTTGACCGACAACTCGAAACGGCCTTTGCTATCGGATCCCACACCGATGCTTGTCCCTTTGACAACAACAGCCACACCTGCAACCGGCTGATTTTCCTTGTCGATCACCGTACCGCGAATGTTCCAGAGATCGTTTTTGCCCGATTTTTTCGTGCGATTCTGGGGTGTAATGGCATACACACCGTCTACCAAACTATACGTGAACGGGACTCCACCCAAAACGGTTTCCAAGGTTTCATCAATTGTTGCGTTGATGACGACAAACGACACCTTGTAACCCAACAATTCATTGTCGTTATAGAAGAAGTTACATCCGGTTTTTTGGCTAATTTCGGACAATACGGCAGTAAGATCCGCATTTGTTTTATTCATGTTCAACCTCACATCCTGCGTAAGGCCGAAAGCAGACGTGGTCAGGCACATCATCGACATCAATAACAAACATGTCTTGAAGAGCCGAGCTACCACGCAATCTTTATTTTCGTAAATATGATTCACAATGCTCTGAGTTTAATGAGTATTAATAACTGCAACGTATGTCCTACAACGGATAGGGCATCGTTAGGTGAGATTTCGGGTGGGGAGTCAGTCGTAAATATTTTTCATAGGGTCTTCGATTTGCGGTTTCACATCATTTATTTGATTATAATCATCTTATCTTTGAGTTTGAAATGAATGTCGGTCGTCAGTTCAATGATTGAAAAGACTTGATCGATATCCGAATATTTCGGCAATTTGCCCGTAAAATGTTTCGCCATGACAGAGGCATTATCGAACTGATAGCTGAAATTATACCACCGAGCCAACTTCTTCATCACCTCGTCAATGGATTCGCGTTCGAAGACAAATCGCTCCTCTGTCCAGTTCGCATACAACTCGGTTTTCACCTGCTCGATAGCCAACTTTTTATTGTTATTTTCGGCAACGCCCTGTTCACCGGGTTCGAGTATCGCCTCCTCTTCGGAGGTTGAGATGCGCACCTTCCCCTCGACAAGGGTAGTTGCCACATATTGGTCTTCGCTATAAGCCGAAACATTGAATGCCGTACCCAATGCGCAAACATCCATACTGTTGGTTTCCACAATAAACGGACGTTTCGAATCTTTTGCCACCGCGAAATAGGCCTCTCCGATCAACTTCACACGCCGTACCGAATCGGGAAATTCAGCCGGATAGCTCAATTGAGAATCACTATTGAGCCACACTTGTGTACCATCACAGAGCGTCATCTTATACTCTCCACCGCGCGGAATCAAGATCGTATGTTCCGAAACGAGATGCGAAGTATTCTGCTCACGATAGTTCAGCAAACCATCGTGGCCAATGTAGGCACGACTTTCGGACTTGGAATAGATCGCCGTATCACGCAGTCCTTCGAGCTCAATGCGGCGATCATTATCTACGATCAATGTTGCACGCACCGAACCCGGCTTGATTCCGGCAAGTTCCCCGATTGATTTAGGACGAAATATCCCCGTCTGAACCACGACAAAGAGAGCACTCAGCAGAAGAACAACCGCAGCGGCATATTTCGACATCCGCAAAAGAGATGCACGCAGAAATCCGTGCTGCTTTTTGTGTTGCATCTTCTGCCAAGCCCGCTCCGGATCAAACGAAGCATAAAGATCCAAATCCTCGGCAACCGATTCGTCATCACACAGCCGATCGACAAGTTCTCGGCGTTGATCTCCGGCAGAGATCCACTCATCGAGTTTACGACGTTGTTCTTCGGATATTGTTCCAGAGCGTAGTGCAAGAATACAATGCTTAATTTCAGAGTAGTCCATCTCCATTTATTATTTTACTTTCTTACATAAACACGCATATAGCAGAAATGGGTTACAAATTATATGGATCTTTTTTCAAAAAAATAAAGATCTCTTTTCGGAGATACGCCCATAAATATCGCATCTATATAATTAATATTCAAAGAAATAAAAAAATTATACGCTACATATAATCCAACTTTACAGCTACAATATATTACACAATCCAGCAAAATAGATTACAGATCGTAACTAAATAAACCTCTCATATCTCGTATCGCCACTCTAAGATGCCGAAACAGAGCAGGCGCAAAGCCTTCGGATTCGTTTTGTAAACTTTTTTATTATATATTTGCAACCGAGAGGTTATTATGATGGAAAAGCGCACATACAGCGAAAAAGAGATCATCGAACGATTTTTGCAAGAGGAGGAGAACTCATTCAACGAGTTGTTCCATCTCTTTTACCGCCGTTTCTGTTTTTGTGCCGCGAAAATCACAGGAGACAAGGATATCGCCGAGGACATTGTGCAGGATATCTTCTTCAACCTACTCAAACTCAATCTGTCCGATTTTAAACAGAGTGCTGCATTAAAGGCCTATCTCTACAATAGTGTTCGCAATCGCAGTTTAAACCATCTACGCAACCAGCAGGTAAAACTTAAAAACAGCGCACATCTCAAACCGGCAGAAAATGAGGATGAATCTGGACTTTGCGATCAGATTCAAGCAGAAGTGCTTACCGAAATATTCAAGGCCGTCAACGAACTTCCTGAAAAGTGTCGTCAAGTCTTCACGATGTCCTATCTGGAAGATTGCAGCGACAAAGACATCGCCGAAACACTGGGGATCACCATCAACACCATCAAAACCCAAAAGCGACGCGCCAAAGCCTATCTGCGCCTTCGATTAGGGCATCTGTTTATTCTGGCTCAATTGCTCTTCATCAAACTCTGACGGATCGCTATATCGCACCTGCGAGGCGGTATTCCAAAAACAAATCTATTCAATACGCAATTGGCAATACCCTCTTGCATCATGTTGACAACACTCACCCACCACAAAAATAGCGCACCGAATGGTGCGCTATTTTTGGTACAATATCGTTTTCTGCAAATTATGAGTTGCTTTTAAAAATAAGATCAATCACATCCGCTTGATCATCAAATAGCTGATCGGCTAATTGACGAATATCGGCTGGCGTTACTCGATCCAAAATCTGGTCATAATTTTTCGGATCAGTATCGTCCATTCCAGTCTGCACATAGGTCAGCAATGCACGTGTAACGTAGGTGTTGTGCTCTAAACTCTGCTGTCGATTCTTCCGCATCAACTTCACCCGCTCCTGCACCTCAGCCGCTGTTACCCCACTTCTACGCAGCGATTCAAGTTCTTTGTAAACCAACCCTTTCAACCGTTGTGCACTCTCCGGATCACAATCGAACTGGATTCCGATCGTAATTCGTTGTTGCAACTCTCGTTCGAATTCGGAGATTACCGAGATCGAATAGGTACTACTCTCTCGCTCTCTGATATTTTCAATCAACCGCTGTTCAAGAATTCCTTTGAGAATCGTTACATAGAGCGATGTAGAACGTGTATAGGGCATATCACGCAGGTAGTTGACCGAAACAATCGCTTTGGCCGTTTCGAAGGGCACATCTATAACCCGCACGGTTTTACCTCGCGGCGAATGATCCTTGTTATCCCGCCAACTCTCCTTGCTGTATGTGGAGGGAATCGACGCAATATAACGCTCTACCAATTGTTTGGCTCTTTCGGCTTCGACATTTCCAACCAAAATAAACAGGAAATCCGAGGCATCGCTAAATCGCTCCTTGTAAATCTTTTCAATATCCGACAACTGAATTTTCTTCAACGTTTGTGCATCGGCAATAATCGAGCGAGGCGAGTAATTGCTACTAATCTTGCTGACCGAATCGTTGACAATCCGAAGCGGATTAGCTTGTTCGCCCTGCATGGCAGCAATCGTGCGTTCCATTGTCGTATTGAAGATTGGCTCCTCAAATAGCTGCTGCGTAAAGCGCATATATGCCAGTTGGAACATGGTCTCGATATTGGTTGTGTCGGCTCCGAACTGCATCTTTTCGTACAAATTCGTAATCGAGATAGAGTTCGATACCTTCTGTCCGGCCAGCACCTTCAACAACTGCATACCCGTATGCTCTCCGACACCGAATGCACCGATAATTTGGCTGGTCACAGAGACCGCCGGAAGCATTTCGGGAGCATAGAGCGAACTACCGCCCTTGCTGATTGCTCCCAAGTCGACAACCCCGCCATCGTATGTAGCTTTGGCATAAACAACCCTCGCTCCGTTCGACAACGTCCACTCTTCGGCATTGAAGAGCGGCAATTTTCGGGTTTCAACGATCGTACCCGGAGTTATTGACGAGGCATCGAGCAGTTCGCTTTGGCTCTGTTTCTCCTCGATATAAGGTTCAAGATCAGACTGTTCAACCTGCTCCATAACATCCAACAGCTCCTGTTTCGATACATGTTTCACACCGTCAAGAGGCCCGCTGACAATGAAGACACAGTTTTTCTTATCCATTGCGCGCTCGGCATATTTATTGATTTGCCGAAGCGTTACAGATTCTGCAGCCCAACGCATAAATTCATAATAATAGGGCAAATCCATCGCCTTGACTTGGTTCAGAAATTGATTCTGAATCGCACCAACATAGCTGCGATTGGAACGTTTATCTAACTGTTTGATGTTTGATGCAATTGCGGCTCCAACTGATTTTTTATAACGGTCGAGTTCGCTCTGCGTAAATCCAAGTTTATTCGCACGAACAATCTCGCGATAGACCTGTTCGAAAGCCTCTTTTTCATAATTATTTTTTGCCTGAATCGTAACCTGAAACGAGGTGTATCCACGCATAAAATCCTTGATACCGGCCGTAGCACTCACCACCGTAGGGCTTCCCTGCTGCAACATCTCGAAAATTCGGTTTTGGAGCATCACATTGTAGAACATATCAACAACCGATGTCATCACTCCCTGATGGGTATTATCCACCTCTTTTTTGCGGAACATAATCATGCCCACTCCCGAACCATTCGCCTCTTTGTCGGGTGTACAGACATATCCCACATCCGAGCGATCGGGAATATCAAAATCGGGACGCTTGGGCCCATTGACGGCAGGAATAGAGGCGAACAGATCCTTAATCTGTTGCTCGATCCGATCAACATCGACATCCCCCACAACGACAATCGCTTGCAAATCGGGACGATACCACGTATGGTAAAAACTACGCAAGGTTTCGGGCTGGAACGTCTTCAACACCTCCACATTTCCGATCACATCGCGTTTGGCATACATCGAGCCCTCGAACATCACCTCTTTATGTATTTTGGCCATTCGGGTCGATGCGTCCGAATTAGTACGCATCTCCTCCAAAATAACACCGCGCTCTTTGTTGATCTGCTCATCTTCGAGCAAAATAAAGTGCGACCAATCGTGTAAAATCAGCAAACAACTATCGACCAAACCGGCGTGATCCGTCGGCACGTTACTCAAATTATAGACCGTTTCCGACAAACCCGTATAAGCGTTGATATCACGACCAAACTCTACGCCTTGGCTGGCCAAATAGGATATCATTGTGTTATCGGGGAAATTTTGGGTTCCGTTGAATGCCATATGTTCCAAGAAATGCGCCAAGCCGTCTTGATCATCAGTTTCGAGCAATGCACCCACGTTTTGAATGATGTAAAATTCGGCGCGACTTTTCGGCTGCTCGTTGTGACGAATGTAATAGGTTAATCCGTTTTCGAGTTTTCCGGTACGAATCTGCAAATCGGCAGGCATCTCCGAATTCATACTATACGGACTTCGCAAAGAGGCCCATGCGATGCCCGTGCCGATGACCAATACAACAACCAGTCCGGCAATCAGATTTTTTTTCATCTTATTCATAATTGTTTAATAAAATATTCAGCATATCCTTTTATTTAAGAAAACACCAATCGGGCGCAAATAGGCGACAAAAAAGTAATAATTACGCCACACCTAAGCATAAACTCTCTATATTTTACTACATTTGTTTCAGTGTTCCGTTCTTTACAAAAAAGCAGACAGCAAATCGTCCGACACAATACATGCTGAGTATTCAATGGTTAATGCCTCTTGATTCCAAAAAATAACGTAAAAACAAAAAATCATTTATTTATTTCAAAAAAACAAAAAAATGAAGAATTCACAAATTACAGTACTACTGTGCTCTATGACAATGCTTGGTCTGACGACCACATCCTGCGACAAAAACAAAGAGGAGGGCATGAAGGTGGATAAAACCGATATTGCGACCCACGTATCGGTACTCGGGCGACCGATTATTCTGGCGGATCGCAACGTAGGAGCAACCGAAATTGGGGGTAATGGAATACAAATGACCTTCAATGAGGCCCTGACAGCCTGTCCCAAAGGCTATCACATGATGACCCAAATAGAGGCTGAGGCTTTAACTACCGACAGCCGCTACAACACACCCCAGAAATTCGTATCGGCTTTCAAAATTCCGCTCTCGCAATATATAATACCTAAAAATACCAAACTGGATACTCATACACGAGCAGCGATTGACATCACAAAAGTTGCTGCGCTGCACCTGCTGAATACAACTTTGCTTATCAATACAGATCCGGCATTATCCGAGTTTATATATGCCAAAGCACCATCGGGATATAAGATGAATCTGCGTTGTGTGAAGGGTGAAGCTGTTCAATCTTTGAGTGGCTCGTTCTTAATTATGGGAGATATTACAATGACTCCTCATTTTGCACAAGTAAAAGTAAACTATACTGACAACACTCAATCGACTATTAGAGATATCACTCTGCAACTTGATGGGGCCGTAAATCAAAACGAAAAGATATCTCTCCTATTAACACCAGAACCTGCAAAATCAGATTTCATTATTGTCCAAGGAGATTACTACAAAAACGAAAAACACGTTGTACTTGACGATCCAACCAATACCAACAATACACGATTTAGTTTTGATCCTGTCAAGCGCACATTCGTGCTCTCACTCGATTCGAAAAATGGCGCGACACAAATTATAAAAGGCGGCGTACAAGGCATCTATACCAATTACGAAATTTTAGATTAACTCAAGCTACAAGATTCATCGGCACTATTGAAAGCAGAACCGTTAGAGTCGAAAACAAGAGAGGGTGTGTCGATCGACACACCCTCTCACATTTACACACGGATTGATTAATAGGTAAAATTAACCGTGATGTCTTTCGTAGCCGAATGACCCCAAATATCGGTCATCTTGACACGGAATACCTGACTCAAAGCCAAATTGATCGGAGTCCATGTAATTGCAGGCGAGACCGCTGTAATAACACCCGTAACAGGGTCAATCTGCAACACCTTCGTATCGCGAAGTTCAACGGGCAGCGTCTGATCGCAAAGCACATTACTCTGTGCGCTATACTCAACCTTAGCAATCATAGTCGAGTGCAGATCCACATTCGCCACATTCTGGCCTTTGAAGTTACCACTAATATCAATACCCGTGGTCTGCATATTCGTATAATCACCGGTAAATGTAACGTTGGTTGCCAAAATATGATCCAGATCCAGACGATCGTACTGCACAGTAAGCTTACCAAGATGCTTGTGACCACCAGCGGTGCAAGAGGTCATTACCGGAATCTTTTGACCCGATTTCAGCTCAACATACACTTCGATAGGACGTTGGATGAAGGCAGTAGTACCCCACTCCGCAACAGCAGGACCCGTAACTTTTGTAGCCGGATTGAATTTCAAACCGTTTGCGCCTTCGGCATTATCGGCAAAGGTGTAGGTCGGTAAAGCCGCATTCGGCGTAATATCGGTAGATAGCGAGGTCATTGCATTACCTGCCACCGTGAACAGCGATGTCATCGGAATATCCGAGAGGTCGTAGGTTTTGTAAATACCGCTATCTGAGAAATCCGGAATCGTATAAACCATAAACTGCGGAGCCGCAACCGTGAAGACAAACTTCATCTTGAAGGTACGAGCATCGGAAATCGCTTTCGTCGATGCACCCTTACCGGCACGCGGTGCTTTTGCCACCGCCTTGAAAGTCGTAACGACCGTGAATTGCTGTGTAGTCGTCACATCGGCCGTCGGCAGAACATTGTAGGTCAACGTATAGTTACCTGCGGCATCAAAACCTGTCGCGCTACGCTCAACGGTTTTATTCGTCGCCCAATCAACAGCCGTCGTACCCTTGCTTAAAGTCTCCGACTCAACGGTAATCGTCCACTTCGCAGGATCATAACCCCAAGCCGGCAATTCAGTATTAAGAGCGGTAGAAAGAGCCGTTTTCGATCCGAACGCAGGCAACCAGATTGCTTGATAATCTTTGTTCACAAGGAATTCCGGCGCATTGAAGATCTTCACATTCACCGTCTTCGTAATAGTTACGGGAGCAATACCGGGAACTGCATCAACACCCGGTTTTCCAATCGTAGGATCGGCAGGAACAGCCGGAATTTCAGCCACACCCTTATCCGTCACTTTGTAGGTAAACGTACCGGCTCTCATTTTCTCGGTAGCACCCCAAGGATTGCTGACAGTAGTAGAATTATATAGAGGTTCTATCTCAAAACGGTAGATGGAGGCATAAACATGATGAAGATTAAAAATACCAGTCTGAGCATACGAATACTCTACCTTATTCACATATCCCGGATGGTAGTCAACCAACCGCACGGTATCGTTATAGTGCTCATCGTTGAAGAACTCAAAATCAGGAATCTGAGCTACATCAGCAGCCTTAATCGTCTGGTATTTCTCGTTGACAATCACCGGAGTGCTCGACACCACATAAGCCGACTTGCCCTGTGTGTCGGTAAAGTTCAACACCACAAAAATAGCGGCATCTTTCACGATGTCATTCGTCCAAGCCAACGTTACGTTGTACTGACCTGCGATACCCTCTACCGGTTGCACATCCTTGATCGACACGAAGTCAGGCAGATTACCGTAAGCACGGGTAGCTGCATAGTCCTCCTCGAAATCGAGCGAGAATGCCTCTTTGGTGTAGGTCTTGTTGGTTGTGGGATTGACGGCAATTTTAAACGTCACGGTCGAACCTTTAATAATATAGGCCTCGTTGTAGAGAACCGTAATGCTACCTGGGTAGACAATCGCCTTTGCCAACACATACTCCTTATCATCAATCGTAAAGGTTACCGACTGCTCGGTCTCCACTACGGCTGTAATAATCATACCACCGTCAAAGGGGAAATTCGTTGCGATCGGATCACCTACACTCACACCAGTCGATTTGTAGTACTGCTGGAATGCAATATAGCCATCCTTGTTGATGACCTTCATCGAAATGCCTTCATCTCCCTTGTCGCCTTTGTCGCCGTCATCTCCCTTGTCGCCAGTAGCCGGAATCGACTTGTTGGCAGCGTCTTTCATCTCATACTTGGCATTGTCCGAGTCAGTCGGTTTCGAACCCACATTCATCGCCCAATTGCCTGCGGCGTTCACCCATACATAGGGAGTTTTGCCGTCAACACCAGCAGGGCCTTGGGCACCAGTACCTCCCTGAGGACCTTGCGAACCGGTTGCACCAGTTTCTCCTTTGGCTCCATTATATACCTTAATAGAACCGCCATCGCCGGAGAAGACGATCTCCCAGCCGGCTGGCATATCAGAAGTGGCAGCAATAGGATTTACGGCGGTAATCAGCTTACCGCTTTCCACTGCTTGCTGTAAATCGGCAACAGATGCTTCGACTTTCGCAACACGATCTTTGAGATCATCTACATCATCTTTGAGGTCCGAATTACAACTTGCCACAAGCATAAGTGAAGGAATCAACATCCACTTACACCAAAAACTGTTAATTTTTGTCATAGAAATAAGTTTTTTGTGTATAAAAAGTTGTTTTTAGTCATGCCAAAGTTAGTGGAGAAAACCCATATTTTTCCATCAAAAAAGGCTGTTTTTACGAAATGAAACGTTTTTTTGACAATTTGAGAATAAAAATGGCATTGTATAACATTACAGCAAGGTATAGTAAAAATATTTTGACAATTTAAATAATATATCGACACACAAAACGGCCATAAAATGACCGTGAAAAAACATAAAGCAGGGTATTATATCCACAAAAAAGGTCGATAATAGAATGAAACATTCAATTTAGTCTAAAAATTACCACAAAAAAAGAAGGCGGCAGATCTATATAGACCTGCCGCCTTCTCTACCCATTTTAATACAAAATTAGGAGGCGATAATTACATATTGATACTCGCCTAACGTGATTGGTGCACTCCAATCACCGCCCGCCCCGATGGATCGTTGCAATTACGGAACGCCTCATCCCAAGCCAACGCCTCGGCTGTACTGCATGCCACCGATGGAATAGACGGGACACATTGTGCAGCTGTTTGCGATGGGAAATGCTCTTCGAAGATCGTCCGGTAGTAATACTCCTCCTTGTTCCGCGGCGGATTGATCGGGAATCGTTCGGCCGCATGCTCCATCCCGCGATCAGAAACCGCCTCAGAGGTGACACGTTTCAACGTATCAATCCAACCATAACCCACCCCATCGGAGAACTGCTCCTTCTGCCTCCACACGATCTCCTCCGGCAACATATCTTCGAAAGCCTTACGCAAAATCCACTTCTCAATACGTCCATGCCCAGCCATTTTTGCTTCGGGATTGATCCGCATCGCAGTATCGAGAAACTCCTTGTCGAGAAACGGAACACGGCCTTCAACACCCCATGCTGCCAGCGATTTGTTGGCTCGCAGACAGTCGTAAAGGTGCAAGCGGCCGATTTTACGCACCGTCTCCTCGTGGAAAGAGCGGGCATCGGGTGCTTTGTGGAAATAGAGATAGCCGCCGAATATTTCATCGGCTCCTTCCCCCGAAAGCACCATTTTAATTCCCATAGATTTAATTACACGCGCCAATAGATACATAGGAGTAGAGGCACGAACCGTCGTAACGTCATAGGTCTCTATATAATAGATAACGTCACGAATTGCATCCAACCCTTCTTGAATCGTGTAGTGAATTTCGTGATGAACGGTTCCGATATGGTCGGCCACTTTACGTGCAGCCGCCAAATCGGGAGCACCCTCCAACCCCACGGCGAACGAGTGCAGTTGAGGCCACCATGCGCGGTCGCGATCGCCCGATTCCACTCGCCGGTCAGCATATTGTTTTGCCACAGCCGAAATAATCGAAGAGTCAAGACCTCCGGAGAGCAGCACACCATAGGGCACATCGGACATCAACTGCCGTTTGACTGCCGATTCGAGAGCCGAACGCAGAGTAGCAACATCGGCCGCCTGCTCCCTGACTGCTTCGTATTCGAACCAATCACGCTCGTACCAACGCACCATTTTTCCTTCGCGACTCGACCAATAATGACCGGGTTGAAACGGCTGAATCGTCGTACAAGTACCCTCCAACGCCTTCAACTCCGAAGCCACATAAAATTGACCGTCCCGATCCCAGCCGATATAGAGCGGAATGACACCAATCGGATCACGAGCAATAAGATATTCATCGCGCTCCATGTCGTAGAGCGCAAAGGCGAAGATACCGCTGATACGCTCCAGCAACTTCACACCCATTTTGCGATAGAGAGGCAGGATCACCTCGCAATCAGAACCGGTTTGAAACGCATATTCACCCGACAACTCCTGCCGAATCTCTTGATGGTTGTATATCTCACCATTAACGGCCAATACCAATTTACCATCGTCGCTATATAGCGGCTGACGCCCCGACTGCGGATCGACAATCGAAAGTCGCTCGTGAGCAATAATCGCCCGATCACCACAATACACCCCCGACCAATCGGGCCCGCGGTGTCGAATCTGTTTAGACATACGCAGCACCTGCGCACGCAAATCGTCCGAAGGACGCCTTATATCAAATAGACCTACAAATCCACACATAATTAGTTGTTTTCTGGTCGCAATTTACGAACCATTGCTCCGGTTTTCCACATTTCACTTTCGCGCATATCACACAATTCCTGATCCAATTTTTCGCGGTAATCGGCCTTTCCGTTCAAATCAATCGACCGCTGCGCCTCGCGGCCTGCCGCTACTTCGGCATAAAGCTCTTCGAAAACGGGTTTCGTTGCATCGCGAAATTTACGCCACCAATCGAGTGCTCCTCGCTGCGCCGTAGTCGAACAGTTGGCATACATCCAATCCATTCCGTTCTCGGCAACCAACGGCATCAGCGACTGAGTCAACTCCTCGACTGTTTCGTTGAATGCCTCCGAGGGGGTGTGCCCATTGGCACGCAGCGTGTCGTATTGTGCAGTAAAGATCCCTTGGATAGCACCCATTAGCGTTCCGCGCTCACCGGTCAGATCGGAGAAGACCTCCCGTTTAAAATCGGTTTCGAACAGATAACCCGACCCCACACCAATTCCGAGAGCTACAACCCGTTCAAAGGCTCGTCCCGTGGCATCTTGATAGACTGCATAACTCGAATTGAGGCCTCGTCCTTGCAGGAACATACGGCGCAGCGAGGTTCCCGAACCCTTGGGGGCGATCAAAATCACATCGACATCGGCCGGAGGGATAATTCCGGTACGTTCGTTATAGGTGATACCGAAGCCATGCGAGAAGTAGAGGGCTTTACCGATTGTCAGGTGTTTTTTGATCGTTGGCCATACGGCAATCTGACCGGCATCGGAAAGCAAATATTGGATGATCGTTCCCCGTTCGGCCGCCTCTTCGATGCCGAAAAGTGTCTCTCCGGGAACCCAACCGTCAGCAACGGCGCGTTCCCAACTCTTCGACCCTTCGCGCTGGCCGACAATCACACGAAATCCGTTATCCCGTAAATTCAGCGACTGCCCGGGGCCCTGCACACCGTAACCGATGACTGCAATCGTTTCGTTTTTGAGGACTTCAAGTGCTTTTTTCAAAGGAAACTCCTCACGAGTCACAACGCTCTCCTCGACTCCGCCAAAATTAATTCTTGCCATAATTTTATGATTTTTAAAAGGTTTTTATACTCTTTTCGGGCAATGTTGCCGCTCTAACTCTTCAAGGTACTCATTGAGTAATTCGCGGCGCGATTTGATGATCGCCACCGTACCGCTGCGCACAAATTGCTGGACACCGTAAGGCTGCAACAAGCGAAACAACGCCTGTGTATCGGAGTAGTGGCCGGTTTTCTCAACTACTATATAATCCTCGTCTACCTCCAAAATCCGGACATTGTGGCAACGCACAAGTTCTTCGACATTTCGACTTCGCGTCACTTTATAGAGGGCAATCTCCTGCTGTACAACTTCGTCACCCGTATAGACAAATGTTTTGAGCACATCTATCTTCTTTTCGATCTGACGCACGAGCTGTTCAACTCGTTCGGGGGTCGTCCGCACGACTATGGTAAATTTATGAATTCCCGCCAAAGCCGATTCGGAGGTTGTCAAACTCTCGATGTTGATACTGCGACATGTAAATACCGTTGTTATTTGGCTCAATAGCCCCACTTTGTTCTCCGAAAAGACCGTAATGATATATTCCTGTTCCATAATCAAACTATTCAAATCGAATATCGGACACGGGCGCACCGGCCGGCACCATTGGAAAAATATTCTCTTCACGCTCGACCCGAACTTCGAGCAGATAGGCTCCTGCGCTCGCTTTCATAGCCGCCACAGCATCGATCAACTCCTCCCTCCGCTCTACGCAACAGTAACCAAGGCCATTAGCTTGCGCAATCAAACCAAAATCGGGGTTGATCATCTCGGTCGATGAGTAGCGACGATCGTAAAAAAGTTCTTGCCATTGACGCACCATCCCTAAAAACGAATTGTTCAACAAGATGATCTTCACCGGAATCTGCGACTGAAAGATTGTACCCAGCTCCTGCATCGTCATTTGCAGACCACCATCCCCCACAAACAGACAGACATCACGGTCGGGAGCCCCCAATTTAGCCCCGATTGCCGCTGGTAGCCCAAATCCCATCGTTCCCAATCCACCCGAAGTGACGATACTACGGCTACGACGAAACCCGAAATAACGCGCTGCATTCATCTGCTGTTGACCGACATCGGTCACCAATACAGCATCATTGTCATAGGCACATGCCACCGCATCGACAGCTTCTCCCATGCGGATTGCACCTTGGGTAGGGTGCACGGCTCGGTCAATCACGCGGTGGTACTCGATCTGATCGCAGGCTCGAAACTCTTCGACCCATGCACGGTGTTCCCGCGGTTGAATCGCAGCGGTCAACAGCGGCAAGATCTCCTTTGCATCGCCCACCAATGGCACATCTGCCGCTACAATCTTGCCGATCTCCGACGGATCAATGTCGATATGAATAATTTGGGCATTTGCCCCGAAATCCTTCGGATTTCCGGTCACCCGATCGTCAAACCGCATGCCGATAGCCACCAATAGGTCACATGCCTGATTTTTGATGTTTGGGCCATAGTTGCCATGCATACCCAACATCCCCACATACTGCACATAATCAGTCGGCAACGCAGACAAACCCAACAGCGTAGCAGCCGCAGGCATTCCACTTCGGTCGAGCAAAGCCCGCAACTCAGTTTCGGCATTTCCCAGCACAACACCCTGCCCGACCAACACCAACGGACGTTGGGCTGCATCAATCAAGCGAGCGGCCTCCTCAATACGGAGCGTATCGGGGATCGGCGATGCCACATAGCTTCGAATAGTCGTAACCGGATGATAGGCAAACGAAGAGAAACCGCATTGGGCATCCTTTGTAATATCAACCACCACCGGCCCCGGTCGTCCAGAACGGGCGATATAAAAAGCCTTGGCAATGGCCATCGCAATATCCTCGGTACGCTTCACCTGACAATTCCACTTGGTAACCGCCTGCGTGATTCCCACAAAATTGGTCTCTTGGAAAGCATCCGTTCCCAACAACGACGAACCGACTTGTCCGGTAACCAGCACAACGGGAGTTGAATCCATCAACGCATCAGCCAACCCCGTCACCGTATTGGTGGCACCGGGGCCCGAAGTGACCAGACACACCCCGACACGACCGCTGACTCGGGCATACCCCTGCGCCGCATGAATTGCGCCCTGTTCGTGTCGGACAAGAATATGTCGCAAACGATCGCGGTAATCGTACAGCGCATCATACACCGGAATAATCGCACCTCCCGGATAGCCAAAGATCGTATCGACCCCTTCGGCCAGAAAAGACTCTATGAGTGCTTGCGCTCCCGATAATTGTTTGGTATCCATAGTTTCTTAATCTTCATCTATAATTCGCACCGCCCCACAATCGGCCGAACCGACCAATTTGGCATACGCCCGCAATGAGGTCGGCACTCTGCGATCACGATTAACGGGTCGGAATGAGCTTGTTGCAGCCATCCGCGCTGCCATTTCATCCTCCTCGACCAACAGACGAATGGAACGCTGCGGAATATCTATTTCGATCACATCGCCCGTGCGGACAATGGCTATTTCACCACCGGCCGCCGCTTCGGGCGAAACATGTCCGATCGAAAGGCCGGATGTTCCACCCGAAAACCGGCCATCGGTAATCAAAGCACACACTTTATCGAGGTGTTTCGATTTGAGGTAGGAGGTCGGATAGAGCATCTCCTGCATTCCGGGGCCACCCTTTGGCCCCTCATAACGGATGACAACCACATCGCCCGCTTGAACCTCATCGTGGAGAATTCCATGCATAGCCTGTTCCTGCGACTCATAAACACGTGCTCGACCGCGAAATGTCATCAACTGTGCATCAACGCCGGCCGTCTTGACGACACAACCGTTCCGTGCTATATTTCCGGTCAACACGGCCAAACCGCCATCCTGAAAATAGGCATGCTCCGCATCACGAATACAACCACTGACACGATCCGTATCAAGGTCGTCATAGGTCGCTTGCTGCACACCGAGTTCCCGATCGAATGCACCCGCCGGCGCACTCAAAGCACGGCGCAAGGCTTCGTTATTCACCGTATCTCGGCGCACATCGCACGCCGCAATGGCATCGCCCAACGTTCGGCCGTCCACGCGCCATGTCGCGAGATCCAATTTATCAATTCGGGACAACTCGCCCAAGATCGAAAGCACACCGCCCGCGCGGTTGACATCCTGCATGTGATAATGGGCATTGGGGGCAACCTTGCACAACACAGGAATTTGTCGAGATAAACGGTCGATGTCGGCCATCGTAAAATCAACGCCGGCTTCGTGAGCAACAGCCAACAGATGCAGCACCGTGTTGGTCGAACCTCCCATAGCAATATCGAGCGACATCGCATTTTCAAACGATGCTTTCGAAGCAATCGAACGCGGCAATACCCGATCATCTCCCTCCATATAATAACGATTGGCATTGCGAACAATCAGTGCAGCAGCATCCTCGAACAGTCGACGACGATTGGCATGTGTCGCCACAATCGTTCCGTTTCCCGGCAACGAAAGCCCCAAAGCTTCGGTCAGGCAGTTCATCGAATTGGCCGTAAACATGCCCGAACACGATCCGCAACCGGGGCACGCACACCGTTCGATCTGTGCCACGGCATCATCCGACATCGCCGCATCGGCCGACATGACCATGGCATCAATCAGATCGACCGACCGATCGCCAAATTGTCCGGCCTCCATCGGCCCGCCCGAGACAAAAACCGTTGGTATATTGAGTCGCATGGCCGCCATTAACATTCCGGGCGTAATTTTATCACAGTTGCTGATACAGACCAACGCATCAATTTTATGAGCATTAGCCATATATTCGACACTATCGGCAATAATTTCGCGCGATGGAAGCGAATAAAGCATTCCATCATGCCCCATAGCGATACCATCGTCAATAGCAATGGTATTGAATTCAGCAGCAAAACATCCCAATGATGCGATCCGTTGTTTCAGCTCCTGCCCAATCTCGTGGAGATGAAGATGTCCGGGGACAAATTGCGTAAACGAGTTGGCGATTCCGATGATCGGACGGCCAAATTGTTCATCGCGCATACCGTTGGCTCGCCAAAGACTACGCGCCCCAGCCATACGACGACCTTGGGTCGTTGCAGCACTTCTGAGCGGATATTTTTGCATAGATCTCAATGTTTATGTCTAATTAATGTTCCAATAAAAAAACCTCTCTCCGAAAGGGAGAAAGGTTTTTCAACAGTATTCGGATAATACATGTCACCTTCCTCCCGCTGTCTTATTAAGGACGACGAGATTCAGCGTAATGACGTTATTATTCGAAAAACTCATGACATTCATAATCATAATTGTGTTTTGTGTTTTAGCAAATGTAGGGATATATTTTAAAAGATGCAAATAATTTTATAAAATAATTTAATATTATAACAGTCCAGCCAATAAATCGGCAAAATC